>CAMGGL010000137.1 GCA_946055575.1 uncultured Candidatus Melainabacteria bacterium | reverse complement strand
ATCAAAAAATCTCATCTTGTAAAAGATGAGATTTTGTAATTGTAAATGTATGTTTTAGTTTTAATCCTCGTCATCCTGCTCTATAGGAATGGTTATAATATAAAAATTACCTTCTGTAGATTTTGTTAATTCGCTAAGTTTTACATTTGAACCAAACAGATATTGTTGCTGAAATTCCGAGATTTGTTCATTGTGTTTTGATTTACGAATTGTTCGCCCGTTAATGGTTAAGATGTTTCCGCTGGTTGTCACTTGAACATTGTTTTCATTATTATCAAAAGCTCTTAGATCAATAGATATTTTATAAAAATCTTTTGTCTGTTTTAAGTGGATGATATTTCCCGCTTTTCGTGATAATTTTGCATCTTCTGCAAACATAGCATCCATTGCTCGCATTTCTTTGCGCATAAAATGATCCATTCTTCTTGGCATATCAGGATTAATTGTGTGCCTGAACATCGTCTTATAATGCCAATCCGCAATGGTATAAAACGCACAATACGCACCTAAAAAGATTAATAAACCAATCATTATACTTTTTAATAACGGATGTTTACAGCAAGTAGTTGATACTTCTTCTTTAATTTTAATGTTTTCCTCGTTTGATTTGTTTTCTTCCATATAAGCTCCTTTCAATTTTATTCTATTTATTTAAATGTTTTTTGCAATATCCTATTGTAGTCCCTCAAGTGGATAATTTGTGTTGATAAATGCAAAAATGCGTGATATAATGTTGGCAAGAAAGGATTAATAGCATGGCTAAAATTTTGGTAACAATGCCTGATGAGTTCTTGAATAAAGTAGATGGTTTAGCAGATACAGAACGTTGTTCTCGCAGCGAATTGATAAGAGAAGCTCTTAGAAATTATATGCGCAGAGTTTCGAAAAATCAGTTAAAGAATGCTTCCCGTAACGCTGAAATTTTAGAAGATATTTTGAGTTAAAAAATATCTACAGGTGATAATTCTTTTTGTTTGCGTTATCCTATTTGTATCGCAATTCTTTTTTATGGGGGAGATATGTATAATCCTAAATCAAACAAAGCCGAAGAATTTATTTGTCACGAAGAAGTGCTGGCATCAGTTGAATATGCTCAACATAATAAAAATAATATTGATTTAATAGACAATATACTTGAGAAAGCTCGTTTGGGCAAAGGTTTAACTCACAGAGAGGCTGCGGTTTTACTGGATTGTGATATTAAAGAAAAAAATGAAGAAATTTTTGAACTTGCTCAAAAAATAAAACAAGATTATTACGGAAATCGAATTGTTTTGTTTGCGCCTTTATACTTGTCAAATTATTGTGTAAACGGTTGCATATATTGTCCGTATCACCAGCAAAACAAACATATTCCGCGAAAAAAAATGACGCAAGATGAAATACGTGAAGAAGTTATTGCACTTCAGGATATGGGTCATAAAAGACTGGCTATTGAAACCGGAGAAGACCCTGTTAACAACCCGATAGAATACGTCCTGGAATCATTAAAAACAATTTACTCAGTTCATCATAAAAATGGTGCCATTCGCCGAGCAAACGTAAACATAGCAGCAACTACAGTTGAAAATTACAGAAAGCTAAAAGAAGCTGGCATTGGAACTTATATCCTGTTCCAAGAAACTTATAATAAACAGGCCTATGAAAAACTACATCCTACAGGACCTAAACATAATTACGCATACCATACGGAAGCTATGGATAGAGCGATGCAAGGCGGCATAGACGATGTCGGTTTAGGTGTTCTGTTTGGTTTAGAAAGCTATAAATATGAATTTTCAGCGTTGTTAATGCACGCTGAGCATTTAGAAGCAGTATTTGGCGTTGGACCTCACACTATTTCAGTTCCAAGAATAAGAAAAGCTGACGATATTGATCCTAACGCATTTGATAATGGAATTGATGATGATACGTTTGCAAAAATTATTGCCTGCATTCGAATTGCAGTTCCGTATACAGGCATGATAATTTCAACAAGAGAATCAAAAAAATGCAGAGAAAGAGTTTTGAAACTGGGGGTTTCGCAAATTAGCGGAGGTTCAAAAACAAGTGTTGGCGGATATGCTCACCCGGAAAACGAGGAAGAAGAAGAAACCGCACAATTTGATGTCTCTGACAGACGTACACTTGATGAAGTTGTCAAATGGCTTATGGAACTTGGATATGTGCCGAGTTTTTGTACGGCTTGCTATCGTGAAGGTCGTGTTGGTGACAGGTTTATGGCAATCTGTAAAGAACAGCAAATACACAACTTTTGCCACCCAAATGCTATAATGACCTTGAAAGAATATCTCGAAGATTACGCATCTGCTGAAACTAAAATAGTGGGAGAAAATCTGATAAAACAAGAACTCTCAACACTGGCAAACAAAACACTTGAATGTAAGGTTGAACAAAATCTTACAGCTATTGAACAAGGACAAAGAGATTTTAGATTTTAAAAGTTTTCATATATTTAGAGGTAATAACTTTTTAAGTATTTTGTATAATATTCTATTATGATGAATATTTTTAATCGTATAAAATATTTTTTTCTTGCAATAAAAGAAAAAAATTTACAAAACAAATTAAAAAATACAACAAAGAGGAGTTATTCAAATAAAACCTCAAAAACTGTCTATGGCAATGCTGCTGATTTAACTTTAAATTCTCAAACCGAACAGATTATTATGAATGTTAGAAACAATGTTTCAGCTATAGTAAAAAAAACAAACTGCAATCCTGATGAATTACTTGAATATATAAAAGTCGCGAAAACTCCGGTTTATAAAATTGATTATGCAGATAAATTATTACGAGTTATTCAAGAAGAAGAAGGGTTTATTTGTCCGCAGCAAGGTTTAACCGCGTTGTATCTTTCTTTGATAACTCATAAATTTCCAAAATTGAAAACCGAGCCAATGTTTGTTATGAGAAAAGGTAATATTGATAAATTTTATCTGTTACATCATTTTTATCGCTGGTATTCGCTTAAAGCAGATCTTCCGGGATTTGATAAGGAGTCACAAAAACTTCTAAAACTTTTTCTTCAATCAGAAGATGAAAATGTCTTTAACAGCTTGTCGATGGAAAGCATTTTAAATCTGAAAGAAGCAATTGCAAGAGATCAGGAAGCTACCGATTTTGTATTAGAGTATACTAAACAAATTGAAGGCTCAAAAAATGTTTTAAATAAGATAAAAGAAGACGGAAGCGCACAAATATAGCAAAAGTGAAAATTATTTTCACTTTACAAATTCTAAAAATTTTGCTATAATTTCCATGTAAATAAGAAGAAATTTTGTAAAAGAAAGGTGGAAATTATGAAATTTGTATGTACAGTTTGCGGTTGGTCAACAGAAGCTGATACAAAACCGGAAAAATGCCCTTTATGCGGAGCAACAACATTTAGAGAAATCGTTGTAGACGGCGAAAAAGTATATGCTTGCGAACACGGTGTTGGTGACGGTGTAGTTGAAGATAAAGAAGTAATGGAAGGTTTAAGAGCTCATTTTAACGGAGAATGTACAGAAGTAGGTATGTACTTGGCAATGGCAAGAGTTGCAGAAAGAGAAGGATATCCTGAAGTTGCAGAAGCATACAAAAGATATGCTTGGGAAGAAGCTGAACACGCATCAAAATTTGCAGAATTGCTTGGTGAAGTAGTTACAAAATCAACTAAGAAAAACTTAGAATTAAGAGCTGACGCTGAACAAGGCGCTTGCGAAGGTAAATTGGCAATTGCAAAAAGAGCAAAAGAACTTGGATATGATGCAATTCACGATACAGTTCATGAAATGGCAAAAGATGAAGCTCGTCACGGCAGAGGTTTTGACGGCTTGTTAAAAAGATATTTCAGCTAACATACGCTGTTAAAAGATAAAAGGTGCCAAAATTCAATTTTGGCACCTTTTTAATTTGGAGCATTTTTCCAAACAATAGGATTTCCGGCAAGAGAATATACCGGCGTAAATCCGTATTGTTTCATAACTTTTGGAATTAATTTATCGTCATTAATTTGTATATGTTCATATCCGCCCATAACAAAAATCCCATCCGGTTTTAAAGAGTTTTGAACATTATTTATAATAGAACTTAAAATCATTTCTTTTTTATCTTGGGTCATTTTAGGTCGTACCATGTGGTAAAGTGCATTCCTAAAGAACATAACATCGAATTTTTCATTCGTAACTTTATTTAATTCTCTTATATCACCAACTTTAAAATCGCAATTTAGTGCTTTATCTCCATTTAATCTGAAATATTGACACTTTCTCATAACTACAGGGTTTACGTCGTAATAATTGAAATACAATTCATAAAAGATTTTCAAAAACGGATTTGTAATTTTTGTAAAAAAATCATTAAATAAATTTTTGTATTTTTGTTGAAATTCATTTAGCGGCTTATTTGTAGGAAAAGCTAAAAATATGTCTTTTAAATAGACTGAATTATGCACATCCGACCCTGTTTTTTGGATAACATAAACCTGACTTTTGGCTGTTTTTATTGCTTTTTTGCTTATATCAAAACCTGTTATTTTAATTTTATCAGCAATTTCATTTAATAGCATACTCAATGTTATTGATTCTTCAAATGTTGAACACGCTCCTACAAGAATTTTTACATCATTTTGGTCAGCAAAATTTTTGATAAGATATTTTTTAACAAATTCTAAAGTCGCAGGTTCTCTAAAAAAAGCTGTTTGATGTGCAAGATAGTAAATCCCGTCTTTCGCAAATTCTTCCGCTATTGTATGACCGCAAAATGTAGGATTTGTTTCCTTTTTTGGGGGAACAAAGTGTTGGGGTTTTATAATAATATTATAATCACCAATTATCATTATTTGTTATAATACGTATAAATTTATTATTTTGCCGATTTGTAAAGCTATATGAAAAATTTT
>CAMGGL010000136.1 GCA_946055575.1 uncultured Candidatus Melainabacteria bacterium | reverse complement strand
GATGAGATTTTTTGATAAAATAATTTTATGAAAATTTTAGGTATAGATCCGGGAATGGCAATAGTTGGTTATAGCATACTTGATTTTGACGGTAAAAATCTGTCATTAAGTAATTCCGGTTCAATCAGAACAGAAAAAGGACAATCGGAATCTGCCAGACTGTTAGAAATATTTAACGATATGACATCAATTGTTAAAGAATATCAACCTGATATTTGTGCCATTGAAAAATTATTTTTTGTTCACAACCAAACAACTGTAATGCCTGTTGCACATGCTCGTGGGGTTATACTTACTGTTCTTGAACAATTTAAAATTCCGATATATGAATATACCCCGATGGAAGTGAAAAAGATTTTGACAGGATACGGCAGAGCTGACAAAAAAGAAGTAGAACAAATGGTAAAATTTGCGCTTGGAACAGATAAATTACCAAAACTGGATGATACAATAGATTCGATTGCTATTGCAATTTCCTATACCAGAAGTCCGAATGTAATTGATGATTTGAAAAAATTTGAGATTTCACATTAAGAATGGTAGAATAAAATAGATGAATAGAATTTTAATAAAAGATATTGTTATACTCAGTTTAATTTTTGGTTCAATTATGGGACTGATTGCACCGGTTCCGATTTTGGGAACTGTTGTACTTTTTTCTGTGTTACTTCTTTCAGCGCCAATTGTTGTTCTCTATTTGATTATGGCGGGTAAATTAGACCTCACAACAGCAAAAGACAGTATTATCTCAGGAGCAATAATAGGATTTAGTACAAATTTAACATTTTCTATATTTTATTCAATAGTTATGGCAATTCTTGCGGTCTGGTTTCACGTTTCTTCAAACTTTTTCTTGAGTACAATGATAATAAATTCACCGCTTTGGCTGATAATGGTATTTATAATATTTATTGGTGTACTTTTTGCCGTTACGAATGCTTTTTCGAGTTTTGCAACATATTACATAATAAATTTTATTCGAGATATATATGAAAAAGAACATCCTGAGTATAGACAAGAGGATAATAGAGGAAAAAATGATGACTGGATTTAATTCAAAAATTAGGACAATAGAATGGATAGATACATATTCAAAAATGGTTGATCAGACAAAATTTCCTGAGCATTTTGAGTATGTAAATATAACAAACGGACAAGATATGTTTGACGCAATAAAAACGATGATTGTACGTGGAGCGCCTGCAATAGGGATAGCCGGAGCACACGGAATAGTTCTCTATGCACAAGAACTTGAAAAACAAAACTTGTCGCGAGAAGAATTCGTTACAGAATTGCTAAAAAAAGCAGATTATATGGCAAGTGCCCGCCCTACTGCCGTAAATCTTATGTGGGCAGTTGAAAAACAAAAAGAAATAATAAGAAATTCAAAATCAGATATTCATTCTTTAATAGAAGAATTAAAAGTAAACGGTAAAAAACTTGAAAATGAAGATATTGAAATAAACAAAAAAATAGGTGATTATGGTGCAGAGGTTGTGCCAAAAGGTGCAACAATTTTAACTCATTGTAATGCGGGAGCTTTAGCAACAGTAGGTTATGGAACGGCATTGGGTGTTGTTCGTTCAGCGTTTGCAAAAGACCCTTCTGTTCAGGTTTTTGCGGATGAAACAAGACCTCGTCAACAGGGCGCAAGAATTACCACGCTGGAACTTACTATGGATGGTATTCCTGTAACTCTGATAACAGATGGTATGTGTTCATATTTTATGAAAAAAGGTATGATTGATATGGTTTGTGTAGGAGCTGACAGAATTGCGGCAAACGGTGATGCGGCAAACAAAATCGGAACTTATACAGTTGCAATTGCGGCAAAATATCATAATATTCCGTTTTATGTTGCAGCACCTTTGTCAACAATTGATACAAGTATTAAGTCAGGTGATGATATTGTAATTGAGGAACGTTCACATGATGAAGTTACGCACATAAACGGCAAACCGATTTGTGCAGAGGGTGTAAACATTATAAATCCGGGATTTGATGTAACTCCACATGAACTTATAACAGGAATTATTACTGAAAAAGGAATTTTAAGACCCGATTATAATAAATCTATAAATGAGGTTTTTCAATCGGAAAGGGTAATATTATGAAGAAGTTATTGACCACAATTTGTATTGGATTGTTCTTGTTAGGTAGCAATAGTTTTGTTTTTGCAATTGAAGAAAGTGCTACCGATCAACAAAATCAAAAAAATATATCCGAGCAAACGGCACCGGCGCCTGACTTTGGTCCGTATATGAGAAGTATGCAAAGGAAGATTAAATCAAATTGGAATCCGCCAAGTGCAAAAACTTCAAATAAGGTTGTTCTTTTGTATTCTTTGGATAGAAAAGGAAATGTAAAAAAGTGTAGCGTATTAAAATCATCAGGCTTAAAAAAAACAGATGAAGCAGCAAAGGATGCTTTATACAAATCTGCACCTTTTGGAAATCTGCCGGCAGAATACAAAGGAAAATCTGTTGATGTTCAATTTACTTTTGATTACAATGTATTTGGAGCATCTACTCAAGATAGAATATAATAAGGAGGGTATTATGAAAAAGTTTTTAACATTAACTTTGTTGTTTTCAATGTTATCACTTGGTGTGCCAGCATTTGCCGGAACTCATGGCACAAACGGACAAGTTAGCGGAAGATCTGTCGGAGCAGCAGCATTATCACTTTTAATTTGGCCGGGACTTGGACAGGCTGTTAATGATCAAAGTTATAGCAAAAATGTAACTCATGCTCTACTCGGTTTGACAGGTGTGTTCAGAATCTGGTCTTGTTATGACGCTTTTGTTGACAGACAAGGCGGAGTTTGGAATAACAGAATTTAAGAAAATGATAAAAAGGTGGCGCGCAAGATTTGCGCGCCACCTTTTTTGTTTATTTAAATCTTCTCATCATTTTCATTGCTTGAACCATTGCTTTTTTCTCGTTTTTCTTATTAAATCCGCCGAACATTTTTTGCATTTTATTCATTCCGCTCATCATTTGGCGCATTTGTTCAAATTGTTTTACGTATTGATTAACTGTGTGCATATCCATTCCGCAGCCGTTTGCAATACGTTTTTTTCGGCTTGTATTCATTAATTCAGGATTATCACGTTCTTCAGGGGTCATACTTTGAATAAAAACTTCAATCTTTTTAAATTCAGTATCGGTCACGTAAGAAATTTTTTCTCTGTCAGCTTGTTTTAAATTTACACCGGGCAACATTCCAAGAATTTGATCCATAGAACCAAACATCTTCATTTGCTTTTGCATATTCAAAAAGTCGTTAAATGAAAATTCCGCCTTTTTCATTTTTTCTTGCATTTTTAAGGCTTCTTTTTCATCAAAAACTTCCTGAGCGCGTTCAACTAAAGAAACTATGTCGCCCATACCTAAAATTCTGGTTGCCATACGTTCAGGATAAAAATCTTCCAGCGCGTTAAGTTTTTCGCCTGTACCTGTCAGTTTAATGGGCTTTCCTGTACAATGTACTACAGATAAGGCAGAACCACCGCGAGAATCTCCGTCTAACTTCGTTAATACCAATCCTGTTAAACCTATTTGCGCATCAAAGTTTTCCGCAACATTAACAGCTTCTTGCCCTGTCATTGCATCAATAACAAGAAGTTTTTCCTGTGGACTGAAAACTCTGTCAATAATCAACAATTCAGCCATCATTTCGGTATCAATTTGTAAACGGCCCGCTGTATCTAATATAACGACATTAAATCCGTTTTCTTTGGCATAAGTCAAAGCGTTTTGAACAATACTTTGTACATCTGTTGAATTGTCTATAGAAAAGACTTCGCAGCCTATTTCAGCCCCCAACGTTTTTAATTGAGAAACTGCAGCCGGACGATATACGTCGCACGCAACCAAAAGCGGATTTTTCCCTTCTTTTTTTAGTTTTACAGCCAATTTTGCAGAAGATGTTGTTTTCCCCGAACCTTGAAGTCCCAGCATCATAATTACTGTCGGATGTCCTGATAAATCGAGTGGTTTTAACTCGTGCCCCAAAAGTTCAACAAGCTCATCGTGAACGATTTTCACTAACTGTTGTGATGGATTAATACCTTGCAAAACATTTTCGCCTTCGGCTTTATCTTTTATGGAGGAAATGAAAGATTTTACAACTCTAAGGTTAACGTCCGCTTCCAACAATGCTCTGCGAATTTCTCGCAATGCGTCTTGCATATTGTCCTGTGTTAACTCTTGACTTCCTGCTTTTGAAATGATACTTTGTAATTTTTCCGCTAAATTATCAAACATACTTATATCCCTTAAAATATTATATATTTAGTATTTTAACATGAAAATTCGGAAATATATGAATTATCTTGCTAATTTTTCATGTTAGCCTAAACAAACCATGCAGAGGATGAAAGTCAAACATCCATGTCACCCTGAACTGCGGATTTTCGGTAGAGTGAGCGAGTGAAGCGAGCGAAACTCGTAAGAGCAAAGAACACGAATGAGCGACTAAATCCGACAGGATTTAAAAGCGAAAAGAAGTGTTCTGCAAACCCGAATAATCCAAGAATGTTTCAGGGTCTTGTTATTGGAGTAACTATGCTATGTTAACAGATCCTGAACAAAACAAAATCTACGCAGCTTCGCCGCTTGATTTTTAGTTTTTTCAGGATGACATGTGTGTTCAAGGAAACCTAGCGAGTGTGTCACCCTGAACTCGTTTCAGGGTCTTGTTATTGGTGGGGTTTGCTAGGGTTTAAGATCCTGAAATAAATTCAGGATGACATACGCGTTAGACCCTTATTTTCCTTATATTGTCATGCTGAACTTGTTTCAGGGTCTAGTTGTTGGTGGGGTTTGCTAGGGTTTAAGATCCTGAAATTGTCTTGGATTATTCGGGGTGTCGGCAGAGTAACGTC
>CAMGGL010000135.1 GCA_946055575.1 uncultured Candidatus Melainabacteria bacterium | reverse complement strand
CCTAATCGCCATTATTATTCCAATAATCACAAGAATAATTGCAGTTATTGTTGGAACAATTACTCGTTTTTTCTTGTATTTTGGTCGTCTATTTTTCAATCTTGTTTGAGCTTCTTTAATATATTCTTTACTTTTCCCTTTATATCTTTCTTTATTTTTTGTCATTATATTTCGCCTATACCTGTAAAAATGTATTATCCCTTAAATTTTGTTCAATTTTTTGTAATGTATTTATAAATTGTTCTATTTCATTTTCTTCTAACCCTTTTGTAGTTGTATTCCAAACATCAAATATAATCGGTAAAATTTTATTACAAATAGATTTCCCTTTATCTGTTATAAATAATTGTTTAATTTGCCTACCATTAGAAGAACATTGAGGAACTATATATTTACCCCTTTCTAAAATTGAAACAATCCTATTAATATTTGGTCTATCTTTAAAAGTCATATTTGCCAGTTGTCGTTGGTAAATTCCGTCATTATCGTTAAGTGCCATAAGAATAAGAAATTGCTCAGGAGTAATATCAATATTTAATTTGTTAAATGTTTGTATGGCAAAAACCTTAGACAACATTCCGACTCGAGCAAGCCGAACCCCTATTCTTTGATTTATTAATTTTTCTTGTTCCTTATTTTTCATTGTGTTATCATAATAACACAACAAGGAAAAGTGTAAATATGACAATTAAAAAATTTTTGATATTTGTGTTTTTTATAACATTAGCATTACCAGTAAAAGCTAATGTAGCTTACATGAATTTAGATTGGTGGAAAAATTATAACGATGAAATATTAAATCAACATTTGCTTGATTTGTATGAAAACAATCACGATTTAAAAATAGCAGCATATAAAACAAAACAAGCAAAAGAAAATATAATATTAATAGGCGCAAATCAATTACCACAAGCAAGTTTTACTCCAGAATTTGTTCAAACATTCAAGGGTAGTACACATAGATTTGGTGATATAGAAATTCCTCAATATACACAGACAAACATTCTTTTGCCAATAGAGGCCAGTTATGAAATTGATATTTGGGGACAAAATTACCTGAATAAAAAAAGTGCAAAAAAACAAAAAGAAATTGCAGACGAAGATGAAAGGGCTGCATATATTTACATAACTTCCAGCTTTGTTGCTAATTATTATAACTTAATAAAAACAGATGAATTAATTAAAACAACACAAAATATAGTTGATATTCAATCTCAAGTTGTGAATATGACCGAAAAGAAATATAACAATGGCTTATGTTCAATTAATGAATTATTAAATGAAAGACAATTGTTGCTTGAAAGTAAAAACAAATTAAATAAATTAGTAGAAAATAAAAAGATATTGAATAATGAGCTCCTTAATTTATTAGGAGAAAATACTGATCAAGAAGTAAAACATTCTGATTTTGAAAGTATAAATTATCCAAATACGCCAGATTCAATTTCGGCGCTTGCAATAAAAAACAGACCAGATTTAATAAAAAGTGAAAAGTATGCACAAAAAGTTGGTATTGATGTTCGAGTTGTAAAAAGAGATTTTCTACCTAAATTCATTTTATACGGAAACATAGGTTTTAATGCGTATAACAAGGGTGGAATATTTAATAGTAATACTTTTATGTCAAATGTAGGAATTTTACCTCGCTGGGACATATTTTCTGGTGGTGCAAAACTTGCAAAATATAGAATAACAAAGTATGAATACAAAAAATCAGAAGAAATCTATCAAAAAACAGTATTAGATAGTATTCAAGAATTAAATAATGCTTTAGTACAAACTAAAACAACAAAAGAAAATTTAAAAATTTCTAATGAAATTTTATCTATTGAGGAACAAAAATATTGTAATGCTCAAAAAAAATATAATGTTGGTAATTTATCTAAATTAAATGAAATGAAAGAGCAAATCAACTTGTTACTCATAAAGCAACATCACATATCTGCAGAAATTGATGATTTGATTTCAACAATAACTTTATATAATGCAGTGGGTGGTGTTGATTACAATAATATTGACTTATAATAACAATTAAATTTATATGGAGAGAAATTGTTGATTATACTAAAAAAGATTAGTTTTTAAATAAATGCAAAAATATAATGTTAGCAGTATATTATTTTATAAATCAAATCTCAATCTCACAGATTATTACATCTTGTTATATATGATAATTTACAGGGTACTTAGAGGGGAGAAATAAATTTAGTATGACACGTGCGTACGACCCACGCACCTAATAGATCCTGAAACAAGTTCAGGATGACACATGCTCAAAACATTTCCCTCTCCCAAGATAGGAGAGGGGTAGGGGTGAGGTCTGGTCAGGGTTTGATATTGAGGTCTGTGCTTGTTATGGATGCTGAAACAAGTTCAGCATGATATGGTCGCGAGTACTTGGTGGTAAACGATTGTGAGCACTAGTGTAAAACAAATATGTCATCCTGAATTTATTTCAGGATCTTTTAGTTTAGGGAGTTAGACTAAACTCTACCTCCCCCCTAAATATTATAATGTCTGATTAGTAAATCCGGTCTACATACTGTCAACTCGATAAAGGTCTTTTTTATTGTATAAAAACAAATTAAAACAATCCAAGCTTGCGATAGTTTTCAAGGATTTTTTGCATGTATTCTAAGTTGGTTTCTTTTAGTCCATAGGTTATACAATGCTCGATATTTTCTTTTGGTAGATACATTAGACCTGAGAGAAAGGGTGCGTCTTGAAATTTACCGCCATTGGATATCCAATTTTCGCATAGGGTGTTGCTTGCCGGATTTGTAAATCTAAACCCTAATTTGTAGTAAAATGCTCCCGGAGCAGTTTGTCCGTCAATATTGGTTGCATCAAGCATTACTCTACCTGAGGTCTTTGCATCTTCCAGGCTGCGAAGTACTACGGACTGAACCATTGTTGTTCCTTCTCCTTTTTTGCTCGCCCAAAGCTTATCTATGTAATAGTGTGGATTATATGTACTTAGCCCGTCATTTGTTGTTATATATTCTTTTGCTGTGTATTCCGGAGTTAGACAAATCCCTCCGGCTGAAATATGATTATTGCAGACTGGTATTTTGCTGTAAACAGGTGTAGGTTTTGTCTTTACTGAAATCTCCACGATATCTTCAGCTAAGCCGGAAGACGCTGTTATTCTTTTATTCTTTTCATCTTTTGTGATTTTTGATACTGCACTTAGAAAATTAGAATATTTTTTACTAATATCGAAATTGTATTTTCCCATATTTATATAAAGTGTTCAAATTAAAATTAATTGCTATTTTTAGCAATAAAAAATCCCCGATAAATTTATCGGAGATTTTTTTATATTCAAAGACTTTAAATATTAGTACCACCACAATGGAGAGTAGTATGGACGAACTCTTAAGTATTTGTCAGTACAAACAAATGCATAAGATTCGTAAGCTTTTGATGATGGGTTGTTAACACCAAACCATTGCTTGCCGATTTTGCGGTCAGTGGCAACCACTTTGTCATTACCATCAAGTGCGGTATATGATAAAGTTTTAGCGTAAGTGTTAGCACAATCTACGTATGATGAAGTTTTGATAGTCCAAATATCAGCACCGTTAATTCTTTCTAACGGAGCATTTTTTGCCAAGTATTTTGTATCAAATGTATATGTGCCATAGTTGTTTGAAGGTCTGATACTGTCGGCGTCGATATAGTGTCCGTCACCGATTTGTACCCAGTTTCTTGCAAATGCAGGAACTGACGAAATCGCAACTACTGCGAAAATCGCAAAAGCTTTCAATAAACTCTTTTTCATCTAATTTCTCCTATTCTTCTTACTAAATGATATAATGTTAGATAACGCTTTTACTATACAACTTTTTAAAATTTTTGTCAATCTTTTGGGCTGAATTACCTATAATTAGTGAATTGTAGCGGATACTGATATTTGTCTTCATTTTGTCTTAGTGCTTTTATAACTGCTTGTAAATCATCTTTATCTTTTCCTGAAACTCTTACTTGTTCGCCTTGAATAGACGCTTGAACTTTCAATTTTGTAGCTTTAATATCAGAAACAATAGTTTTTGCAAGTTCTTGAGTTAATCCTTTTTTTAGTTCAAAAATTTGTCTTACGTTACCGCCAAGAGCGTTTTCTATAGGTTTTGGGTCAAGAATTTTAATGCTGATATTTCTTTTCACAAGTTTTGATTGGAGTATATCAATAATATTTTTTAATTTCATTTCATCATTTGTTGTGATAGTTATTGATTTGTCTGCTTCAAGTTCAACTTGTGAATTTGAATTTTTTAGGTCAAACCTTGATGTCAATTCTCTTTTAACTTGATCAACCGCATTAACAAGTTCTTGTTTGTCGTATTCGGATACAATATCGAAGCTGCAATCTTTAGCCATATAACCCTCCTTTTTTTTTAATATAACATAAAAAAAGCAGAATTTTTAAATTCTGCTTTCTACTACACACTATCAAATATATTACAAGGAAATTTTATTTTATGGAGTATTATTCTTAGGTTTGAGTTTGCCGAACAAATTTTTTAGACCGTTCCAGCATTTTATTGCGCCTTTTTTAATGTGTTTGAATCCAAACGTACATGCAAGTGTAAGTCCTCCGACTATCAAAATCGTTTTCAACGTTTTTTTATCTTTTTCTTTTTGAGTAACCGTGAGGGTATCATTTGATAACGGACCTTGTAGCCTTACCTCGTTTCTGCAATCGGAAACGCCCGGAATGTAACAACATGCTCCGGTAGGTATCGGAAACATTCTGTTCAAGTTTGCCATTCCGATATCTTCTGTTAATGCAGGATTTGATAATCCGTATACGCTGCTTTCAAACATAATAAAACCTACAACCTTTTATTTACATATATATAAAGTATTTTTTTATAAAATAATTTACTTTTTGTTAAAAATTTAG
>CAMGGL010000134.1 GCA_946055575.1 uncultured Candidatus Melainabacteria bacterium | reverse complement strand
ATTTCCTCTCGGAAATCCAGTCTTCAGCTATTCTGTTTTCAATGTCCTGATTTTCGTGCCACCAACGCTATCAATCAGTATTGACTTGCTATTGGGGTAACTAAACTCGCTTCACTTGCGGTTCCTTTATCCTACTACATCAATTTTTATTGTCAAGTAGTTTTTTAAATAAATTTTTAAATTGCTATTTATAATTTCAAAATTTATCTGTGCTCTGTGCACGTCTATTATCATATATCAAAAATTTTTAAATGCAAGTACTTTTTTAAAAAAATTTTAAAAAATTTTTAACTTTAGCTAAAATTAAGTAATAACGCGCTTTTACATACTAATAAAATCTCTCCAGAAGGAGAGATTTTAGATTACATCTTCAAAAGAACCTTTAAAGTATCTTTTTCTTTGTTTTTCTCAAATGCTTCAAGTGCATCATCAATAGAATAAATACCTGAAATCAACGGTGAAAAATCTACTTTTTCAGACTCTAAAAGTCTTAACGCCGGTGGAAACTGACCGCAACGAGAACCCAAAACGGTTATTTCATCTATTACAATAGGTGCAAGATTGAACTCTTTAGACGCCGCAACCGTACTTTTTAAAACTAATGTTCCACGAGGCTTTGTTAAAGCTAAAGCCGTTTCAAATCCTGATATTGAACCGGTTGCCTCAACGACAACATCATATATTTTTTCAATTTTTAAATCCTGAAGTAATGTTGTTTTTACCCCTTGAGCATGCGCAATATCAAGTTTATTTTGATGTTTTCCGACAAGCATGACATCTAAATTTTGAGCATGCAATGCCAATGCCGTAATCAAACCGAGTTTACCATCCCCTAAAACAATAACTTTTTCGTAAGGTTTAATATGATGTTGTTCTGTTATCTCAAGCGCAGCAGCAAGTGGTTCAACAAAAACAGCCTGAGTATCAGGTACATTTGAAGGAACTTCAAATAATGTTTCTAAAGGCATGGTAAAATATTGGGCAAAAACACCGTCTTTGCGCCAAATTCCTAATGTATGTCTATTCGGGCAATGACGATATAATTTCTTAGCACACCATGTACAAGCAGGATCTTTACAACCATAACTTATCTCCGGAACAACACGCTTTCCTAAAAGTGACTTGTCTTCCGAATTTACTTCTTCAACAACACCGACAGCTTCATGCCCCAATATTCCGACATAACCCATATATCCTTTTGTAATTTCATAATCAGTATTACATATCCCTGCTAATGTCACCCTGACCAATGCTTCTCCGGCTTTTGGAACCGGTTTTTCATAATTATCAGTAAGTTTTAACTCATTATCAAATACCAATGCTTTCATTATTCTCTCCTTAATTTTCTAACATTTTCCACTCTTTTGATACTTTATCCAAAATTGATTTTGTATCCGATTTATCCAGCAAAATTTCCTGAACTGCGTTATTAATTATATTATTAATCTCTTTTTGATTTTTTGAAGTTCTATATGACGGAGTAATTTTATTAAGCTGATTTGCGCTAATAACACGGGATTTCGCCATTAAATCATCTTTATCATATTTTGTATAAAACTCATTTTTTAAAGTTTGCTCATTCACCGCAAGAATATTTGTCATTTTTGCCAATTCAAGTTGATTTTCGTTATTGGTTAAAAATAAAGCAAATTTCAAAGCATGCTCTTTATGTTTTGCCCTAAGCGGTATCACAAAATTCATCAAAGAAAAATCATTTTGCCCAAGTTCACCTGTCAACTGTGGTGCAACGTCGGTTTTTGCATAAGTTGTTGGCGCATTTTCTTTTACCATATTTAAAAAATTTGCACCCGCACCGATTGACATGACACTTCCTGACATGTATTTTTCTAAAGCCTCCTGAAGTGTAACCGTAACGGTTTCTTTCGGAATTAAGTTATTTGAATATAAATATTTGAACAAATCAAAAATTTCAACCGACTTTTCTGAATTTATCAACTCTGAAGATGCAACACCATATTTATTCAAAATCTTTAGCATAGTGTCATTTTCGGTAATATTTGGCAACATTATATAAGCTCCGGTTTTAGATTTTACGATTTTTGCATATTGCGCAACTTGTGTATAATTAGTCGGAACAGTAATACCTACCTTATTTGCAATTTCTTTATTATAAATGGTAACGGCACTTGTTGCATACCAAGGAATTGAATAAACTTTACCATTTGTCTTTAATGAATCCATGATTTCTTTATTAAACTGCCTTGTACTTTCGTACGGAATTTCATACAAAGCACCCTTATGGGCTAAAGTTGCAGAAAAATCCGGATTTAAATTTACTAAATCAGGCGGATTATCACTCAATACAGATGCCAGCGTTCTTTTTTCTCCCTCTGAAAACGGTACATCAACCCATTTTATATGAACTTCGGGATTTTCTTTTTCAAACTCCGATATAACTTTATTAATATAAGGTGCAAAATCATTCATTTGTAATGTCCAAAAAACGACTTCATCATTTTCTAAACGTGGCTTACAAGCAAAAAACACACCTGTAATCAGAATTATTGCCGACACTATAACTATGTAAAAATTCTTACCTAACAAAAATCCCCCTAACCTTATCTTTGCATCAGCAAAAGAATTATCCTTTTAAACTTATTTACGTTATAATTATACTATGAACAATCTGTTTACGGAACTGGAAAATCAAAATAAACAAATTCCATTGGCTGAAATTCTCAGACCTAAAACCCTTGAGGATTTTCTCGGGCAAAGTAATGTTATTGCCCCAAACAGTCCGTTATTAAATTTATTAAAAACAAACAGGTTGTTTTCCTTAATTTTTTGGGGAACTCCGGGTTGCGGAAAAACAACTTTGGCAAGATTGATTGCTTCAAAAACCAATGCTAATTTTATTGAAATTTCAGCAGTTACATCAGGAGTAAAAGATATCAAAGATGCCGTAGACAAAGCAAAAGAAAGTTTACGGGCAGGACAAAAAACCATTCTTTTTATTGACGAAATTCACAGATATTCAAAAACTCAGCAAGATGCACTTTTACCACACCTTGAAAACGGAACACTTTTTCTTATAGGTTCTACAACAGAAAACCCGTCATTTCAAGTTGTTCCGGCTCTGCTATCACGCGTTCAGGTCGTCAGACTAAACTCAATTGATGATGATAGCATGGCTCAAATTATCAAAAAAGGATTTTCCTATTTAGCAACACATTACACACCAATGGAATGTGAAAGCGGAGTTTTAGATTTTATAATCAATCTCGCACGCGGAGATGCAAGATACGCACTTAACATAACAGAGAACGCATACTTTGCAAGCGACTTAAAAGAAAATAAAAAATTTTTGTCAGTAAAAACAATTGAGGAAATTTGTCAGCAACGCAACACAAGATACTCCAGACAAGAACACTATGACTGTGCTTCCGCATTTCAAAAAAGTTTGCGAGGCAGCGATCCTGATGCTGCAATATATTATTTGGCAAAAATGATTATCGCAGGAGAAGACCCAAGATTTATCGCCCGCAGACTTATAACCTGTGCATCAGAAGATGTCGGAAACGCCGACCCAAATGCCCTAAATATCGCATTAAATGCCTACAAAGCCGTAGAAATTTTAGGTCTGCCGGAAGGACGTATTCCTCTGGCACAAGCTGTCATTTATGTAGCAAGAGCACCAAAATCAAACGAAACAATTTGTGCAATAGATGAAGCATTGTCAGACATTTCTAACGGAAAAGATTTCCCTCCGCCAATGCACCTGAGAGATGCGCACTACAAAGATGCTGCAAAATACGGGTTTGGAAACGGTTATATATATTCACATTCGGCACCTGATATTGAGCAACAATTCATGCCGGATGAATTGGTCAATAAAAAATATACCAAAAGTTAAAATAATAAATACTTTTAGTAGTTTTCAGTATACTACGAAGATTTAACTTAATATATTTACCAATCCGTATTATCAGGTTCTTCACCAGGTTCTATTATATGTTCACCCATTTCCAACATTACCTGCAAAGATAATTTTAATTGTTTTTTATAATTTTCACGAGCACGCGCCAATGTCTTTGCACAAAACGTAAAACTTGGAATTTCCTTTATTTCAATATAATAATATGGATTTCCGTCAAAATCCAAATCCTGACCTTCTATAAGCGTCCAATTTAAATTCAAATAATAATCTAAATCTTTTTTCTGTTCCATACTCGCTACAATAAATTAATTTTCTAATGACGAATTACTCAACGGTTGCGACAACATAATGCCTTCTCCTCCGACAACATCAGCCCGCTGTCCGTCAATATACAAGTATACAGGCAAATTAGAATTTAATTTTACAGTTTTAATCAACTGATAAAGTCTTTTATACAGACTTTCCGTTCCGCCACCTGTAACAAATGCCGAATTTAAATTTACAATAACTTTATCTGACTGCTCCGTAATATTGATTACATCAGACGCAGACGGAACTTCGGTATAAACTCCGCGCTGTTTTTCCTCTGATTTTGGACCGCGAATTAAAGCATTTACCGCAAATCTTAACTTTGAACCGTCAATATCCTTGTTGTATTCACGTTTTACCGCTTTATAAACTTCTTCATTATGCTCATTCTTACCGATAAAATATACATTTACATATTCTTTTTCCTGCTGCTGAGGTTTCTCATCTTCAACAACCTCCTCAGCTACAGAACGCTCAGTAACTTCAACATCAGAAGGCTGAATTTCAGGCTTTGGCATAAATACCTGAAAAGCAATTATACCAAGCACAACTACCATACAAAAACCAATAAATAATAGAAGAATTTTTTGATTTTTATCCATAATTACATCCTTAGTCTTTTGGAACAATAACAATTCCGTTTGCGAATATTACATTATCTCTTATTTCAACATTTTTTACCGTAATTTTTGCATCTTTGTTTTTCAAAATATTTACTGAAAAATTAAGCGGATTTAAACATTTCATAAGAAAATCT
>CAMGGL010000133.1 GCA_946055575.1 uncultured Candidatus Melainabacteria bacterium | reverse complement strand
ACCAACAATAATCTTTCCATTTTTAAAGCCTTAACAGATGCCTCAATGATTGATTTCTACAAAGGTTGCGGGGATTTTGTAATATATCAAATATTGCCGATTGTTCTTATTTGGCTTTGTATATTTTTTGTAGGTTGCTTTTTTATCTCTCATGATTTATTTAAATTAAATTCCAAGAAAATTTATAAAATGCTGGAAGGTCGTTTGAGTGCGGAAATCGAAATTTGTGATGATGACTTAGATATGAAGGGCAAAGGTATAGCAAGTTTTCTAAAATGGGATGGAATTGTTGACATTTATGAAGCAAAAACGACTTTCCTTATATTTGTAAGCGATTATCAAGCGATTATTATTCCGAAAAGAGCTTTTGAAACACCGGAAAAAGCTCAAGACTTTTTCAACTTTGTTAATGAAAAAGTTAATAATGCAAAAAATTAGCTCTGCTCGTTTTTAATATAATCAATTATTTCAAGGATTTTTTGATAATTTTCTTCAAGGACCAATACTCCTCGAATTTTTGATGCGTTTTTGATACCTGAAATATAAAACGGGTACAGCTTTCTAAAGAATTTTATTCCGACTTTTTCACCTCGCAATTGAATTTCCATATCCAAATGTTTTTTCATAATATCAAGTTTTTCAAAAAGATTAGGCGGAAGTAACCGTTCTCCGGTCTTGAGATAATGAGCAATACGATGTATCAATGTAGGATCTCCAAGAATGCCACGTCCGATAGCAACTCCGTCCGCACCACTTTGCTCAAGACATTGAATTGCACTATCAATAGATACCACATCTCCATTTGCAAAAACAGGGATATCAACATTATCTTTCAAAACTTTTATTTTTTTCCAATCTGCATTCCCTGAATAAAACTGAGCCCTTGTTCTTGCATGAATTGTTATAAATTCAGCCCCTGCTTCTTGCATTTTTTGCCCGAACGCTACATAATTCATTTCATCTTGAGTATAACCTAACCTAAATTTCACACTAACAGGCTTATCAGTTCCATCTTTCACAGCCATTACAAGGTCAGCCGCAAGCTCGGGATTTCTCATCAAAGCCGAACCGTCTTGACCTTTTACAACTTTATTAACAGGACAACCCATATTTATATCAATCATATCTGCAAATTGCGACAAATACTGTGCTGAAAACTTCATCAAATGAGGTTTATGACCACAAATC
This sequence comes from uncultured Candidatus Melainabacteria bacterium, assembly GCA_946055575.1. GTDB lineage: Bacteria > Cyanobacteriota > Vampirovibrionia > Gastranaerophilales > Gastranaerophilaceae > Zag111. The sequence goes on along the minus strand of CAMGGL010000133.1, from coordinate 3,783 downwards.
TGATAAACAATCGGATGATGGTTTGTATCAGATTTTGTAATATCCGTTTCAACATTTTGCGCCAAAAACTCGGAACTAATCATCTCTGTAGTTAAAAGAGCATCTGAAGAATAAGTCCTGACAAGTGACCTTAAGACATAGTCAGTTATGCCTGCCATTGGGGCAAGTGAAACTCTGCTTTTTATAAGTTCTTGTACTCTATTTTGCATATTCCTTTAATTCTTCGGCGCGGGCTTTTGCGTATTCTTTATATTCATCGTCAGGCGACAAGTTTAAATTTGCATACTCCGTATAATATTTATAAGCCTCTTTATACTTACCCATTGTATCATAATCAGATGCAATCAGGTAATTACAAATATACAATTCTTTATTTAACTCGTAAGCCTTTTTCATATCTGCAATTGCTTCATTACGTTTTTCCTTTGAATCGTAAATCATACCTCTATAATACAAAGCATAGGAATTATTTGGATCATCACTTAGTAAAGCATTAAATTTAACGAGGCTTTCATCATACTTATTTCCTTCGTAAAGCGCAATCGCATCGTTTAACAGATTTGAATTTTCCATTTCTCGAATTGATGCCATATACTCTTTTGCCTGAGTATTATTGTTATTAAAAGTAATAGCCTTGTGAAGATATATTTTAGCATTTGCGTAATCTTCTTTCTCTCCGTAAAGACACGCAATATAATAAGCAATATCAGAATCTATCGGTTTTAATTCCAAAGCCTTTTTATAATACAATATGGCATTATCTTTATCATCAAGCTCCTGATAAGAAGTTGCAGCACCAATCATAGTATCAACAGTTGCCGGTTTTATTGATAAATAATAGCTTACAGCATTTTTAAAATCTTTATTATTATAACATTCTGCAGCTTTTGCCATTATACTATCAGTTTTCATCGCCAGAATATTTTTAACGGTTTCCGCAACCTGCTTATCTTGTGGAAATTTTGATTGAGCTGTTTTTAAGGTTGACAAGGCATCTTCATAATGATTTCCTTGCGCCTGTGCAAGTGCTAAATTTACATACATTTCAGCAGTTTTACCCTGATCTGCTTTAATTGCTTCATTATACATATAAATTGAATCATCAGACTTTTGAGCTTTATGTAACTCAAGCGCATAATCGTACAATATTGCTGACGGACTTGAATTAGTCATATTTGTATTAACATAATCAACAAATTGAGATATCGTCATTGTCTTCTTTGCGTTATCAAGCATCTGAGTTTTTAAATACTCATTGTTCGGATCTAAAGACATAACCTTTTTATAACCCTCTTGCGCGACTTTATTTTCGCCTAATTTATCATAACATTGAGCCCTGTATAAATTTGCCATTACATTATCGGGATACAAAATCAAAACAGACTCATAAGCCTTAATTGCTGTACGATAATCACCTTTTTGCTGATATAAAGTGCCTGTATTAATTCGAGTATTAATATTTGACGGATCTAATGCTTCCGCCTGCTTATAATAAGATAGAGCATCTTCTAACTTTCCTTGCTTTTGTAAGACCGCACCCATATTTGCATTTAAATTTGCATTATTTGGAGAATTGAGTACCTTCTTATTAAATATTCGTTCTAAAGAGATTAAAATTTCTTTATCATTAACTGTAGAATGTTCAAGAACATAGCTATACTCTTTTAAAGCATCATCAGTTGCGCCTGTGTTATCAAGAATTTTTGCATAATCAAGGCGTAATCCTAAATCTGTCGGAGCTACAGATATAGCTTTTTTATAATACTCAACAGCCTTTGGTTCATTACCAATAATCTTCATTATTTCTGCTACCTGTTCAAAACTGTGTTTTTGAAACTCTCGACCACCTAACGCTTGATTAAATTCATAAGCCGCAGCCGGGAAATTCCCCTCAGCCCTTAATCTTTTTGCCAGTGCATACCTATTAGCCGGACTTTCATCAAAGTTTATGGCGTTTAAACACCTTTCCAAATTATCTTGAACTTGAGCAATATAAGAGCTTTGCATATTGTCAGATTTTGGATAATAAACCATGTAAAACAATGCACTTCTATAATCATCAGCAGCTTTTGCATAATTTTTATCACGATTTGCATACTCTGCAGCCCTTGCAAGATATGAATTTATCAATCCAATCCTTGCCGAATTATCAAGATAATTAATCTTAAGTGCGGTCCTAAATTCTGTAATTGCTCCGGAATATTGATACTGACCCAAATAAGTTTGCCCCAGATCAAAATGTTCTTTGAAATCTGCATAAGAAACACCCGATAGCAAACAGAATATTAAAGATAATCTGATAAGCGCCGCAAGAGTTTTTTTCATGTTTTGCTCCCTTTCTTATGTAATTTTATTACAAGTAAGCAAAATTTGTATATACACAACCGGATAATTGTAAATTTTGTACACATATACAAAAAGAGTAAGATATCAAGGACCTTACTCTTAATAAAATAAATTTAAATTACTTACAGTTGAAAATCGTTTACTGAAATAAATTTCAAACAATCGTCAAATAAAGCCTCCAATGGTTTTGAGATATCAATATCTCTTACTTCAACTCTCGATACTTCCATAGTTGCAGATACTGCATCAGCCTGTGTTTTTTCCATAAAATACTCCTTATTTAATTGTTTGTTGGGGAAATATATCCTTAATCTTAACAAAGTATATATCGGCAGATTTACATCAAAACTTTAAGATTTTAAAGAAAATATTTTGCAGAATTCAAAAAAGGGTTAATATAACGGGATTTCGACAATTTACAAAACTTAATATTAGATTGTATGCAAAGTATAGCATATTTTTATTTTTCATGATAGAATAGCAAACGTAGTAATACTTTAACATAGGAGATAAAACAATAGCTAACAATACCGGAACCTCAAAGGATAAAGATAAGACAATAATGAATGAACGTATACGTTCAAAAGAAGTAAGATTGATAGATGAAAACGGAACTAACCACGGAGTTGTTCCTACTGCAAAAGCCTTAGAAATGGCAGATGATGCAGGATTGGATTTGGTATTAATAAGTCCTAATCAAGCACCACCGGTGGCAAAGATTTTGGATTACGGCAAATACAAATACGAGCTTGCTAAAAAAGCAAAAGAAGCAAAGAAAAAGCAGCATGTAGTTGAAATAAAAGAAGTTAAAGTAAGATACAAAATTGACGTACACGATTATGAAGTCCGTCTAAAAAGCGTAAGAAAATTTATCTCACAAGGAAACAAGGTCAAAATTGTTGTCATGCTGAGGGGAAGAGAAATGCAACATTCAAACTTGGCATTTGACTTAGCAAACAGATTTTTGGCTGATTTGGCAAATGACCCTATACAGGTTGAGAAAAAGCCTATGCTTGAAGGTCGTAATGTTACATTGTACCTTGTAGGACAATCCTAAAAGACAAAATATTGACAATCAAAATTGAGCGGATATAATAATAAACGTAGCCACATGAGGTTATGAACAACTAGCCGCAATAGCTCAGTTGGTAGAGCAAGGGACTGAAAATCCCTGTGTCCTTGGTTCAATTCCGAGTTGCGGCACCATTTTTCAAAAAGACATCATTCTCGGTGTCTTTTTTTTATTTGTGTATTTCAAAATAAACCTTAACTCGGATGTGCTGTCTGGCAGCACCCTCTCGCAAAACGATACTTAATCGTTTTGCTGCTTTATATTGTCAGCTTAGTAAAGCTGACCTACAAAATTTTCTTCCCTCTCCTAATATAACTAGACACTTAAAATTAAAATGTCTGACACTTAAAATTAAAAATTTCAAA
>CAMGGL010000132.1 GCA_946055575.1 uncultured Candidatus Melainabacteria bacterium | reverse complement strand
GATAGAAATTTGTTTGAGCTTTGCGAAAACTTAAATTTCTTGGTGAGGGTTGATTACTTGTTCCAAAATATCAATTACCCCTTCAATGTTTTCGTAAATTTCATTATTCCAAATTCTTATAACTTTATATCCTAAAGCATTTAAAAACTCAGTTCTTGTTTTATCATAGTCAATATTCTCCGGCTCGTTATGTTGTCCGCCGTCAACTTCTATTATTATTTTTGCTTCTTTACAAATAAAGTCAACAATATAATCTCCTATTGGTTGTTGACGTTTAAATTTTAAATTATGAAATTGTCTGTTTTTTAATAAATTCCATAGTCTTCGTTCTTGTATCGTAGCGTTTTTTCTTAAATTTCTAGCCAGAGTTGTTTTGTTATCCATATAAATATTATAACATCAAACCCTCACCAAGAATGCTGATGACGCCTTGCGTCAAGCATTCTATCCTCTCCCTCGGAGAGGGGAAACTTAACTGTACCCATAAAAGCAGACAAAAACTCGCTTTAGAGTTTCCGGATTAAAATTAAAACGCTTCAATTTATTTTTGTTTTAAAGAAAACAAACCGGTCTTGTCTTTGCTGATGACAAGAGGTGTCTTATACCCCTCTCCGTTGGGAGAGGATAGAAATTTTGTTTGAGCTTTTGCGAAAACTTAAATTTCTTGGTGAGGGTTGATTGCTTGTTCCTTTCTCTACTAAGCCGGGTGCAATTTTGCACCATCTCAATTTTCTTTCTGTCATTCCGAACTTGTTTCGGAATCTATCAATCGAGGCAAATTGACTTTTAACGTTTCTACGTTTTGTTTCTCATACCACATTGGTAAGATCCTGAACAGCTTGAAAACTACACCTATTCGGCTTGTTTTCTACGCTTTCAGGATGACAGAATTTGTCGGGTTAAAAACCGAGCTTTTACTTTGAACATCCTTCGCACCCTGCCCAAAGCTCTCAACCCCTGTCATTGCGAGAGCCTGTAGCAAGTAAAAAAACTAAAAAATATTTGAATATGATGGGAAATACCCTGTAATAATGTTCATAAGCATAGGCAATATCCACACAAGGATTGCCGCACCAAATACAGGTTTAAACAGGAAGCTTAACTGGAATACGTTTACTTGTGGTGCAGTTTTGGAAATTACACCGAGAATAATATCCTGTCCCAATGTTGCAAGAAGAACCGGAGATGCGATTTGAAGTCCCATATACAAAACGTTTGATGTCATTTGTATCAAATAATCCATATTAACAATTTTGGTCAACGGAATTGATGTTGCATAAATAGGGAAAATGTGAAAACTCCTCACAAAAGCATTGACAAGCCAATATAATCCCCCGACTTCAATAAAAATCAAAATTCCGAGAAGTGATATACATTTTCCGAGTATAGAAGTCTGACTCTGTGTCGTAGGGTCTAAAACCATTGCTGACGTCAACCCCATTTGCATATTTATCATATCGGCACCCGCATCAATTGCAAGTAAAATTAATTGAGCCATATACCCAATCATTGCACCGACTACAAAATTCAAAAGTATTGAAACCAATAGACAGTTATCAGCAGGCGGCGGCCCGATATGTAAAGTCATTACAAATATACCGCTTAATAAAAGTGCAAACGAAAGTTTTACGATTGTGTTTAATTCCTTACGATTAAAAATAGGAGCAAGTCGAATAAAGCCCAAAACCCTTGCAAAAACTATTAAGCCTGAAGTAATATGAATACCAAGCTGAGGAAACATCAAACCTAATTGTGAAATAAAATTATCCATATACTACTTCAACTCCGTCGGAACCTCAATTGGTATAAACTTAACTCCATTCACATTTTTAATACAGGTCATATCTTCATAAACAATAACTTTTAATTTTATACGTTTTATACCTTTGCAAAAAGAAAGTTTTGTTGCGCCTAAACATTTTGGTATTATGAGAAAAGTACTTCCTTTACAGTTTGGATTCTGTATCATTTTTACATCAATAATATCTTCACAACCAACATTAAGTTTTGTCAAAGGATAATCAGTGACCACCAAATAATTTTGAAACGCAAAACATGGAGTTGAAAACAATAATATACTTAATATTAACAATATCTTTTTCATTGTGTTATCTGCCTATAATTTTGTTTGTTTCTATAAAATTAGGTTTTGGCATCGGATTGGCTTGAGATTTGTCGTATCTGAGCTTTTCATCCTTATTTACAAACGGCGCATCACTCGGCTTTTTGATAACATCACGAATTTTCAAATTAGTCGGATATCTGTCAGAGAGCTCTCCCGGAGTAAGAGGCGATGTGTATTTGTAATAATCTGAAGCAAGTACATAGTTGTCATTTTTCGGAACTAAGTTAAAAGCCAATCCCATACCCTCTTCAAAAAGATTCGTCAAAAGTTTTATAAATCCCATTCCTCCGATAACAATAACCAAAAATACCGCAAAAATCTTTGGTGCAGCAGCGATTGTTTGTTCTTGAACCTGTGTAACAGCCTGTATAATACCGACAACCAAACCGATTGCAGCTGCCGTTAATACACAAGGCATAGATATCGAAAGCATTGTCATAAAACCTTTTGCTAAATATTCTAATAAAACTTCCATTTATATAACCTCTTATATTTAACCTAATTTAACTCTTATTTATTTACCTTCATTTACCCCTCATTTACCCCTACCGCTAGTTGTAACTTTGTACAAGACCTTGAACAATTAATGCCCAGCCATCTACCGCAATAAATATCAACAGTTTAAACGGCAAAGAAATAATCGTTGGAGATAACATGAACATCCCCAGTGCTAACAGGATGTTTGCAACAATTAAGTCCAATACAATAAAAGGAACGAAAACGATAAACCCTATTTCAAATGCGGTTTTGAGTTCGCTCAAAATATAAGCGGGAGCTACTTCCCACATATTAATTTCTTCAGGTGATTTTGGAGGAGTTTTATGTGATAATTCGACAAAAAATGCCAAATCACTCTCCCGTGTTTGCTTCATCATGAATTCTTTCAGCGGTTTTGAGCCTTGCTCTATCGCAAGTACAATGTTTTTTGAGGATTGATACGGTCCTGAGCCGTATTCATACATTTTTTGGAACACTCCGCTCATTGTATAGAAGGTCAAAATCATACTCAAACCTATAATTACAATTGAAGGAGGCACTTGTTGTGTGCCAAGCGCAGTTTTTAACATTGAAAATACTATTGTAAATCTCAAAAAACTTGTCATGCAACAAAACATAAATGGCAGTAATGAAAATACCGACATTACTACAAGCATTTGTAAGACAGGATTCAGATCTTTTAAAAAGTCCATTTTTTCACCTTTCGGAAATAATCAAATTTTATACAATACCTTCTTCTAATTTTTTGACCAAACTTTTCATAACAGGTTGTTTTTTAGAGGTATAGAGAACATCTTCATTCTTTATAAACTCGCTCAAATCAGCCGTTTGCCGGTTTCTCAATTCTTTGTGCAAATTATCGCCCAATTTTGAGATTAAAGTTGTTCTCTCCAAATCTCCTGCAATAAGAAACCTTTCACCGTTTGCATTTATAACATAAAGCGATTTTCTTGGAGATAAACTCAAAACATCTTCAACCTGCAAAGCATTTGATTTTTTCCCGCTAAAATTTACAAGGCTGAATTTTTTGTACACAAACAATGCAATTCCGATAACACTCAACATTGCAAGTACATATACCATAAAATGTGTTAAATACCCCATATTATCTCCCCCGTTTTATTTTTATAAATCATCAGCATCTATATCAAAGTCATTATAGTCAAAATCTCCACCTCCGGCTGCAGGTTGAGCCTGCGGCTGAGGAGCTGCATCTGCAACTGCATTCGGGTCTTGGACGATTGATGGCTTCGGTACTTCTTCCGTTTCGGCAGGAGAAGCATCGGCAACGCTCAAAGGCGCACCTGCCATAATATCTTCTGCTGTAACATTTGAGATTTTAACCCCGTAACGGTCGTTTATTATTACAAGCTCACCTTTTGCAATAATTTTGTTTCCGACTTTTAGAGAAACTTTATTGTTATAAACTGAACTTATATCTACAACCAGTCCTTCTTGAATATCTTTCAATTCACCTAAAGAAACTTTTATTTTGTCAAATTCAGCACTCATTTCAACCTGAAGGCTGTCCCACAGGTTTGCTATGTTTTGGCTGTTGTCCATTTCGTCACCTCCATTATCATCGTATGGAATAATTAATTCTTCATTCGGATTAATATTAAATTTTTGCAGAATATTATCGCTTATAAGTGTCATTTCGTGTGAGTTGCTGTTTTCAAACACTACAATATCACCAACGGAAATATGCTTAATGTCATTAACCGAAAACATCGTCGAGCCGACATAGATATTTACCTCCGAAAGCGCATCTTTGAATACTCTGTCATCAATAGGTTTTTCGGGCTCTGCAAGAGTCAAAGGGTTAAGCATTTGTTTTGGAACGGAAATAACAAATCTTGCGCTCTCGTCAGAACTCATATTTCTTACAAAATAAGATATATTGATTTCCTCAGGATATTTTGTAAGATTTTCTTTATTTATATTGCCTGAAATCTTTTCGTACAAATAATCATTAAACGAAGTGATTATTTTAGCTTCAAGGTCGGATATTGATGATAAATCAAATTTTTTATTTGTTTTGCCGAGAATTTTATCGAGAATAACGGAAATTGCGGATTGTGAAATTCTTATAAAGATATCATTTCTCGGACCGACTTGAACCTTAGTAACAAAAAAGCTTTCAGAGCGTGTAAGCACATTCATATTTTCGCTGATTGAAACCAGTTTGAACTCAAACCCTTTATCAAAGAAATCATCACTTGCTTCTTGAACAGGGGGCAAAAATGTATCGTTAAACCAACCAAATTGTCGGTATAACTCACTTGAAAAACTTGTTTTTATCGAATTATCTACGATTTTTTCCATTCCGCTACATTTCCCCACAAATATATTAATGTTTATAAATCAAGTTGTAATCAACCGTTTAATGTATTTGTTATGAGTCA
>CAMGGL010000131.1 GCA_946055575.1 uncultured Candidatus Melainabacteria bacterium | reverse complement strand
ACTTGCAAAAACAAAAAATCCAAATGGTGTGTTTATGCAGGGTGATTGTACTGACATGCCTTTCAAAAATAATGAATTTGATTATATTACAATGGGTTTTGGCTTGCGCAATATTGAAAACAGAGATATTGCACTCGAACAAATTTATCGTGTTTTAAAACCAGGTGGGTATTTTTTACATTTGGATTTTGGTCGGCAGGTATATTTGAGTAATATTTTTGATTTTATTGTTTTATTTTGGGCAAGAATTTTCAAAAAAAATTTTGAGCATTATCAATATTTACTTAATTCAAGAAAGAGTTTTCCGGAACCTGACGCTTTGATTTGCGAATTTAATAGAGCAGGTTTTAAAGTCTGTCGTAGACATGATTTTTTGTTTGGTATAATTTCTGCCCAGATTTTAAAAAAATAATTGAATTTAAACAACACGATAGCCTTTTCCGCCTGTTAAAAAGTCGCCAAGTCCTTTAAATGTTGTTTCAAGTATAAAATCGACAGCTTCCTGTGTATCGTAGGCAATGTGCGGTGTAAGGATTACGTTTGGTAATTTCGCAAGCTCTCTGACTGCAGGTGAAGTTTCTATACAATTTACTGAAGACTTGTCGTATTCATCGTTTGGACATTCTGTGTTTTTGCAAGCAACAACATCCAGCGCAATTCCTTTAAATTTCCCAGCTTTTGCAAATTCTAAAAGTGCATTGGTATTAATAAGTTCCCCTCTGGCTACATTGATAAAATATGAGTCGTTTTTCATTATTTTGAATTGTTCATATCCTATCATTTGATAATTTTCTTTTGTGTAAGGGGCATGCAGACTTACTATATCCGAATTTTTTAACAGAGTATCTAAATCTGTATATTCTACATTACAAGATGAGATTAAATCTTGATTGTGGCGTATGTCGCAGGCTAATACTTTCATCCCAAAACAGCTTGCGGCACGACAAACTCCGCTGCCTATTACTCCTGTACCAATTACTCCAAGTGTCATTGCGTTAATATTTCTTCCCGTAAAATCAGCGCCTTCATAATCTGTTGAAGTTTGCGCATTTATAATGATGTTAATTTTTCTGACAAGCATTAAAAGAAGCATAAAGGTAAATTGTGCTACAGCGCTGTCGCCGTAAGAATCAACATTAATTAATGCAACATTTTTATTGATGCAGGAATTTATGTCAATGTGGTCATAACCGGTTGAACGGGTTGTTATTACCCGTAAGTTTTTAAATTTGTTGATAATTTTTTCATTTATTACTGATGTTACAAAAATACTTATAATAACCGTGTTTTCAATATCTTCTTCCGATAGTTTATTAAAAGTTTCTTCGTTTAAGCTTTCTTTGAAAAATTTGATATTGTAGTTTGAAAAATCGTGTTTGTTAAAAAAATCTTTTTCGGATTCCCGATAGTCAAAAAATAGCATCTTACAAGACATATACAACTCCTTTTTTTCGATTATTTATTTTTAATGATAAAAAACTATTGTCTTAAAGTCTAAATTATTGAAATATAAAAAATTACCTAAAAATCTAATGTGAACGGGTAAAAAAACATGTAAACTCGATTATGAAAGGAGTAAAAACTATGAGTCGTGAATTAATTGTACGGGAACCGGAATTGTATTTTGACAGTATCCATCAGGAACTGGATAATTTTCTGCGGGATACCTTTTTCTCACACACTTTTGGGCATCCTCTTAATATAATAAAGAATGTTACATTAAGACCGGCAATTGAGGTTATACAAAACAAGGAAAACTATAAGGTAAAAGTCCAATTGCCGGGTATTAAAAAAGATAATATAGACGTGGAAATTGATAACGATTTTATGACAATAACAGCAGAAACACATGAAGAAAAAGAAGAAAAACAAGAATTGGAACATAATGCGCGTTATCACACGTCAGAATTTAGATATGGAAAATATCAAAGGACAATATCTTTTGACCAGCCAATAAAAGCCGAAGATGCTGATGCCAAGTATAAAGATGGTATTTTAACCGTAATTATTCCAAAACAAAAGGTTGAAGAATCAAAACCTAAAAAATTGGCAATAAAAACTCAAGAATAATTTTGTATTCCCTGCCGAGTTAACCCCGGAGATTATGGGGCATGCAACACAAGCGGAAAGTGAATACAAAACGGCTGCAAGTCGGTCAGCATGACCCGACAACCTTGTGTCAAGGAAAAGCAGCTTGCAACAAAGGGGCGGAAAGTGTATATACTCTGCCTCTTTGTCTTGTTAATTATACCTGTTCGGGCATGCCCGACTGTCGGATTTTTAAATTTTTTTACAAAACTTAATGTCAGTTAAATCCATGTGTAACCATGATATATCATGCTTTTGCCCCGAGTGAAAAATCCAAAACCATGATATATCATGCTTTTGCCCCTATAAGAAAATGAAAATCCGCAACACGGCACGGGTAGCGGGTTACGTTACAAAACTTCATAAGAACATGTTTTGACCTTGAAAAAAAAAACTTATTTTTTATAATGAGTATATGAAGTCGGAAGACATTGATATGAACGGCTTTAGGGGAGATAAGAGCGGATATCTTTCGGATATCGTTCGTGATAGTTTGACAGAATAAGTGGAGATTATATAATTGTTTAGAAGTAGGGATATGGGTAGAGCAGTAGCAGTCAGACGTTGGACTACAACTGCACTTGAATGTTATAAAAGAGGATGCAATTGTGAAGGATGTTTCTATAGAGACTTTTTTAGCGGCTCCTCTCAAAAATGCCAAATGAAAGCATCTGTTTTAGAATTGGTAAGAGTTATCGGAACGCCTGATGTTGAGTTGCCTCAATTTTTAGCTGATGAATAATAAAAAGACACTTTAAAAATTCATCAAAGTGTGTTATACTGACAAAGCAGTATTTAGAAATTGGAGGTTTAAATGCACATACACGTAAACGGACGTAACATTGAAATTACAGAAGCTATAAAAGCTTATGTTAAAGAAAAAATCGGTAAAGTAGCAACAAAATACGATCAAATACAGGGTATTGATGTTGTATTATCGGTAATCAAAAATCCGGCCGCAGAAGGAAAACATATTGCGGAAGTTATTTGTAAGACAAATTCCGGTTCAATTCGCTGTGAAGAAGCGGCTGAATCTATGTATGCAAGTATTGATTTGTTAGCTGACAAATTGTCAAGACAAATTACGAAATTGAAAGACAAAAACATTTCTTCTGATAAGGCTTCTATCCGTACGGATATTAAAGAAGAAGTTGAAGTTGAAGAAGTAGTAGAAGTTAAAGCTATTGAAGATTAATAAAGAATTTTTAAATTAAATCGATAATTTAGCCGCTTACTTGATTGTAAGCGGCTTTTTCATTATATTATGATTTACTCTAAATTCCTACAGATAATCCGGCACATAGATTTATTGATTGACCTGTTATGCCTTTTGCATCTTCAGATATTAAGTATTTAACCAATCCTGCAACCTCGTTTGGGGATACAAATCTTTTTTGAGGGATACATTCAATAATTTCATCTTGGGTAAATTCGCTGTCTTCGATGGAATTTTTCCCTAATTCTGTATCAACCCAGCCCGGATTGATTGTGTTAACGGTAATTCCGTATTGCGCAAGTTCCAAAGCTGTAGCCTTTGTAAAGCCTATAAGTCCCGCTTTAGAGGCTGAATAAAGACTTGCATAAGCCTCTCCCATTACACCTGAAATTGAGCCAATGTTTATTATGCGTCCAAAATTTTGATGTTTCATATATGGTACGGCACGATTAGCTAAATAAATCGGAGCTTTTAAGTCTACTGACAGAATATGATTTAACTCAGGTAATCTCACCTCATCAATTCCGCAGTATATATATTCTCCGGCATTGTTCACCAATACGTCAATTTGTTTTTCTTCAATAAAGTCACCAAGTTTTTGCAGTTCGTTTTCATCTGCCAAATCGCACAAAAAATATCCTGCACATTTTATTTCTTTAAGTGCTTGTTCATTTCTTGCCGTAATATAAATGTTGCCATAGTTGTTCAGGCTTTGCGCAATTGCTTTCCCTATGCCTTTTGATGCGCCAGTTACCAATATATTCATGAAATTTCCCGTTTTAAAAACCTCGCTTTGTTTGCGAGGTTTTTTTAATTATTTTACTATACCGAAACCGATTAAGAATGCGCATACTATAAATACTGCGCAAACAATGCCGGTTAATTTGTTCAATCCTTTTTCTGCCGACTTTTGGGAGGCAAAAACATGTGATGCTCCGCCTATTCCCGCGATGCCGTCTCCTTTTGGGGAGTGTAAAAGTATAAGAATAATTAGTAAAATTGCCGAAAGGGTTTCTATGCCCCATAATATATTTACCATTATTTAGTTTTCTCCTTTTTGATAAAATGTGCTCGTTTTGAATTTAACTCAATATTTTCAAAAGTATATAGCCTTGCCGGACGTTTTGAGGATGATTTTGTGTATTCTTCAAGTTCAATAAGTCCGCTTGTAGCGAGGGCTTTTTTTCTAAAATTACGTTTATCCAATTTCTTTTCCATAATAAGTTCATAGGATTTTTGCATTTCTGTTAATGTGAATTTTTCAGGCAAAAGTTGGTATGCTACAGGGCATAACTCAAGCCTTTCACGTGTTCTTTTAAGTGAATATTGGATAATTTCCTTGTGGTCGAATGCCAATGCCGGTAAATCATTAACCTTATGCCAACCAAGTTCCGGAGTTGAAACGATTTTGATATCTTCTGAGCGCACGAGTGCAAAGTATGCACAGGTAATGACACGTGCATTAGGGTGACGAAGTGGGTCGCCAAATGTATATAGTTGCTCAAGGTAAATGTTATCAACATCAGTTTTTTCTTTTAGTACCCTCAATGCGGCTTCATCGAGGTTTTCTGACAATTTTACATAACCGCCGGGTATTGCCCATTTGCCTTTGAACGGCTCAGTTGTACGTTTTACAAGCAATACATGAATATTATTATTTTTTATTGTCAAAATTACTACGTCGACTGTGATTTCATGTGTTTTTGTTACGCTGAACATTCTTATAACCCTATATCCTACTACTATATTTATATAATAAACATAATCGATACCATTAATCAAACTGTTAA
>CAMGGL010000130.1 GCA_946055575.1 uncultured Candidatus Melainabacteria bacterium | reverse complement strand
TATAATTTTGATGATTTTGAAAGCAAATGGCTAAATAATATTGAAAATATAAATAAGTACAGAAATCCTGTTTTGCCCGGAAGTTTTGTTGTAAATAGCATATAATACGACAAAAATCCTATACAAAAATTTTCAATTCCATCTTAATTTACAAATCAATAATTTTGAAAGTCGGGTATTCCGGTTGGGTATATTTATTAGGAGCATTTATTACAGAATTATAAAATAATTCAGAAATTAATATCGGTTTGTCATTTTCTAATATTTTAGTTTTGGTGATATCTTTCAGCATCTCAAAACCTTGCTCGCCGTTTCCTACATAATTATCAATAGTGCAGCTGAATTTCCGTTCTGGATTAATCGGAGTTTGTCGTTCATCCAGTAATTTTTCACCGTTGATTTCAATTTGAATAATTTTGTAGGTTTTATCGCTTGTGTTTCCAATTCCTGTAATAGTAATGTTTTGAGAACATTGTAAAAATTTTGAGTTGCCTCTGTCTTTGTACATTCGCCAACTTGTTGCGTTTTCAAAAACCTCTTTTAGTTGCATTGTTGTTAGTTCAACTTTTTCAATATTGGTTTCTGATTTGCACATAACCTGTTTCAAATCGTACATCGTAATATTTTCACTATCTTCTTTGCGCAGCGGATACATTGAAAATCCTGTTGAGTGAAATGCAATATCCGTGTTTCCTATTCTTTTCATATTATCTGAAATAAATGTTCCCAATGGGCATGGGTCAGAATAACATTTGGTCAAGTTTAGTACCCTTTTTGCAATCGGTTTTTTTAATTCGGTTTTTTCTTCATATTCAAGTATCGGGGATTCAAATTCATTTATAAAATCAATTTCATTTAGAGAAATTTCTTGTATTTTTTTGATCTTTTTATCAAGTTTAAATTTGAACATCGAACGTGCAAATGATAATGGGTAGAAAATCATGTTATCAAAATCTGGGTTTATTGGGGAATGTTCATGTCCACCGATAATTAGTTCAATATCATAACCGATTTCTTGTGCGGCTTCTTTTAATTTTTTTGAATACGGATACCAATTATGGTTAAGTACAATAATCTTATCAAAGTCTTCCGTAATGTTTTGAATAAGCGATTTTAACTCATTTTCAGGTGTTGTTAATTCGCATTTGAATTTTTTTGCGCATGAATTATTAAGGCAAAATCCTGTGATAAGTAACTTTTCATTATTTATTTCAATTATTTTATATTTGCTCACAAAATTCGGATGAAGATTTGCGCAAATAATATTTATACCTGCAATTTTAAATTTTTCGGCTATTTTTTTTAGATATTCAAAATCTGTTTTAGTAAATCCAAAGTCGTTGTTTCCGAGAGTTATGAATATTTCGGCTTGTGGCAAAAGTTGTTTTAATTTTATGTACGCATTGACGGATAACTCTTTATCATAAATTCCTTTAAATAAATCTCCGGCATCAAGCACTAAAAACGGCTTATTTAAATCTTTTTCAATATTATAAATGCCGCTTAAAAGTTTGCTTAAATTCCTGCTTTCCTGATGAGAATCTGTTATTGCGTATATATTTGTCATAATTTATCCTTTTAAAAAGCGCGGTTTTGAGTTTCAAAACCGCGCCCAAAATGTTATTTTTGCATATTAGTCAAAAACGTAGCTGATAATTGCAGCTTCTCTAGCTTTTTTGATAGCTTTAGCAATCATTCTTTGGTGAGCAGCGCAGTTTCCTGTGATGCGTCTTGGAATGATTTTTCCTGCTTCAGTCAAGTATCTTTTTAACTTTGCAGCATCTTTGTAGTCGATAGATTCAACTTTATCTGCACAAAGACTGCAATTTTTACGTTTTTTCTTGTCTTCTTGTCTTGCCATTTTGTTAATTTGCCTTTCTAGCCTTATATTTTAGTGTGTGTGTTACATTGTTTTATGGAGTGTGAATATAACTCTGTTTGAAGATATCCTAATGCGGTTATCTTAGAACGGAACTTCTTCATCGTCCATCAATACATCCGTATCATTAGCTGCAGGAGCTTCCATTTCGCCAAATGACAGAATATCTCCGTCATCTTCGGATGTTGAATTCCTCGAAGTTACTCCCATAAGCTCGATGGTAGCTGCTTCAATTTCAAAAACTCTTTTTTCGGTTCCGTCATCCATTTTGCTGATGCCGTTTTGCAATCTGCCTTCAACTAATACTTTTTGATTTTTTGAAAGACTTGAAACAACTTCTTCTAATGCTTGTCTTTTTGATATTACTCTTACAAGGATTTCATCAGTTGTGCCTATATTTAATACAAATGATGATACCGCAACGTTATTCTGAGTATATCCTGTTTTGGGAGTTTTGTAGACAATCCCTGTAACTACTGCTTTTGCTAATGACATTTTTTATCCTTTATTTTTTATTATTAAACTGATGCTTTTTGAGATACTTCCATAAACATTGTTCTGAGGATAGTATCGTTTAATCTTAATTGTCTTTTAAATTCAGCAACTTTTTCAGCCGGTAAAGATAAAATTGCAGTAGTGAAGAAACCGTCTCTGAAGTTTTGGATTTCATACGCTAATTTTTTTCTTCCGCTTTTGTCAACAGAAGCAACGCTTCCGCCAAATTCTGTAACTACTGAGCTGATTTTTTCGATAGCTTTGTCTACTTCTTCAGCATCTAAGTTTGGTTTGAATATAGTTAATAATTCATAGCTTTTCATTTTAATATTTCTCCTTTTACTATTGCCAGTGTATGTTCAAATCATACCATGAAAATACATAAATTTACAACATGTACTCTGCAGTAAATGAGTATTCGGCAGGTCCGATAAGGAAAATATTTGCATTAGTATTTCCTCGAGTTCCGCGCCATTCAACATTTACAGAGCCTCCAAGCAGGTTAACTTTTACGTTTTGTTCTGTTAAGTTATTTAAAACACAGGCAACGACGCTTGCACAAGCTCCTGTTCCGCAAGCCAAAGTTATTCCGCAACCGCGTTCATATACTCTCATTTCTATTTCGTTTCGAGAGATAACTTTTACAAATTCAGTATTTGTTTTTTCAGGAAAATACGGATGAACTTCCATATCCGGTCCGTATTTTTTTGCCAATTCAAGCGGATTTTCTTTCGTAAAAATTATACAATGCGGATTTCCCATAGAAACAGGGGTTATCTCAAATTCTTTGCCTTTTAGGTTTACTTTCCTTTCACCTTTAAACGGGATCTGTTCATCTTGTAATTTTGGAATTCCCATATCAACTTTTACAAATCCGTTTTCTAATATTTCAGGTTTGATAATTCCTGCGAGGGTTTTTACGCTAAAACATTTTTTATTTACGAGTTTTTTATCATATACGTATTTCGCAAAACATCTCATTCCATTCCCGCACATTTGAGCTGTAGTCCCGTCAGAATTATAAAAATACCAAGCAATATCGGTTTCGTTGTCGGGATTTGTGTCAGGTATTATCATACCGTCTGCGCCAATGCCGAAATTCCTGTTGCATAGTTTTTTAGCAAGCTCACTCATTGAAAGTCCGCTTTTTTCAAATTCGTCATAATCTAAGATTACAAAATCGTTTCCGCAGCCCTGCATTTTTGTTATTTTTATTGTTTTCATAAATCAATCTCCTTTTATAAGATTGATTATAACAAAAAATTATGCTTTTAGGCTAAGTGGTTGATATGCGGTTTCTGATTTGTCTTGTTCTTTAACCTCTTTTACTAAGGGCTTATCCCAATGTTGAGCAACTTTTTTTCCGATTTTGCTACCGATAGTTGATGCGGTAATTGAGCCCAGTACGAATAATACGCCTTTTATAACCGGCAGCCATTTACCTTGAGGAAGAATATTTTTAGAGGCAAGTGAAGTTAATATTCCATCCAAGTTCTTTTTCATCCAACCTTCACCTAAAAACATTCCGGCAAGGCATCCGCTCTCGGTTATAATCGTTTCTTTTCTATCTTCTTTTTTAGCAAGTAAAACTTTTAGTCCGCTGGAAGCAACTATAAGCGGGTTTACGTTATCACTTGCAAATTTAACGGTCTTTTTTACTCCGTTAAAAAATTTATCACTTTTTGCAAGTTCGCTACAGCTTTCAAGTACTGTTTGTACCGGTTTTGCAAAAAGGCTTTGGCTTTCTCCTACTGCTTTTACTGCCGCTGCACCCTGTCCTACAGTTACAGGAAGCCTGCCAATGTCGCCGTTGGTTGTTTTCCCACCGTTTCTGAAACAAAATATTCCTGTTGCTACCGGACTGTACATAAACGAAATAACCTTTTCACACTATGCCTACACTTATATAAAGTATTTTTTTTAGGTTAAATTGCATAGTGTAATAAAAAGTTTACAAAACTTAAACTTATGTTAGAAATTTTGCTTTTGTTCATCAGGCTTTGGAATAAACTGTTCATCTTCGGGTATTGGATCAAGTTCCGGTTGAGTATTGTTATTTTCTTCAGTAAGATTATTTTCACTTCTTTGTATTTTTTGCTCATTCATAAGTTTTTCAAACTTATATGTATTGTCGTAAGAATTGAGGTTAGCCTTTTCAATTTCTGTAAGTATATTTCCAAGTTTTGTTTTGTAGTCTTGTGTGTTTTTACAGGTTTTATAGTTGTCGAGCATTGTATATAGTGAACGTATATTCCCTGCCGTAACACTTCTTTTTGAGTCGTCAGGTGACATTTTTTTGTAAGTCAAATTGTATAATTCGACGGAGTTATGGTAAGCATAATCAAGGTATGAACAGGACATATTTTTTATCAAAATATTTTGATTTTTTGTTAATTTTTGGTTCAGAAAATCAGCTGTTGATAGATACTTATAGTATTTTTCTGTTGTTGAAATTTGGTTATTGTTTGCGATTTCTTCAAAATCTATTTGAGTAGAAAGTTTGTTCATTTCCGCGTAGTAGGAAAAAGAATAACTTGCCAACAATAATCCGATAATTAAAATACTGATACCCAAAAATAATAAATCGTTTGAATTCTTTTCCATAAAACCCTCATTTTTTACTAATTATACAATAAATCTTAGCAAAATACCATTCAAAAAGCTTATATGCAAATTCACAATATCATATTATAATATATTTTAATAACAGAGGAATTATATATGAAAAAGATTATCTATAAGCATATATAGAATGGGAAA
>CAMGGL010000129.1 GCA_946055575.1 uncultured Candidatus Melainabacteria bacterium | reverse complement strand
GGGGATTGTATTAGCATTCGGATTAAGTTTGGGACTTGCTGACACGGTTGCTTCAAAAGTTGACAGCATAAATAAAGCAATGTTAATAATATTACTGCTTGCTGTTCCGGGATTGTTGATATTTATGAAAGCCTTTTGGGACTATATGGTTGCCTATGTGGCATTAAACTCGATGACAGAAGGTGCAATAAATACCGGCAGAGTATATGATTTCCGTTCGCATAATGAAGTTGCAACAAGAAGAACTTTTAAATTTGTACTTCTACTTTGCACAGTAGGTTTGTTTTCCCTATTTGCAAGCAACATTTTATTAGCAGTACCGGGCTTTATATTGTGGATATACTTTATATTAGTGTTCCAAGTATTCACATTTGAAGAAGATTTTACCGCAAAAGAATGTTTCCAACGCAGTTTTGAACTCGTAAAAGGGCATTGGTTCAGAACATTCCTGATAATGGTAATCTTATCCTTCTTCTCAATATTCATAATTTCAGAGGGAATAACTGTTATTTGTGATTATCTAAATATTACAGAACCGTTATGTTCACTATTAGACAAATTTACAAACCATATTCCGCTTGATGCAATAAATAAAGAGTTAGTTCACTACAACCTTGATATCATCACACCGGAGCAAATTTCATATATTTTGTTTGGAAATATTATAACCATAATTGTAACGGGATTAACCTTACCGATAAGAAGTATCTGTTGGACAATTTGGTATTACAACCTCTCAGAATTAAAGGATTCTCAACAAAAACGTCCGCAACGAAAAAGAGCAGCCGCACAGGAAGAATAATTATGTTTATTTGTAAAAATTGCAAATCAAAAGATAAATTTGAACTAATGTTTTCTCCTGACTATACGGGAAACAAGACTTTTTCTCAATGCTATAACAACAAAGGCGAAATTGAAATTAGCGTTGACGGCTATGTTTTTGTACCTGATTTACAATTTATGAACGAACATGCTGTATGCAAATATTGCGGACAAATTTATATGTGGGATTATGAAAGTAGTAAATAAGGAGAAATTATGCGAAAAGAATGCAGAGAAAACAATCAAACCAGAGAAATCAAATTCACAAAAAATTATACAAAACACGCATTAGGTTCTGTACTGGCTGAATTTGGAGATACAAAAGTAATTACAACGGCATCCGTTGAAACAGGCAAACCTAAATGGATGACAAAAGACGACCCGCGCGGCTGGTTGACTGCCGAATATTCACTATTACCTTCATCGACATCAACACGCTGCCAAAGAGAACGAACAAAAATTTCAGGAAGAACTCAAGAAATTCAAAGACTTATTGGCAGAAGTTTAAGAGCCTGCGTTGATTTGGAAAAAATGCCGGATTTAACAATCACAATTGACGCAGACGTAATACAAGCTGACGGAGGAACAAGAACCGCAAGTATTTGCGGAGGATTTGTTGCATTATCCGATGCGGTAGAAAAACTCCTCGCAGACGGAATATTAAAAGAAAATCCTATTATTGAACCTATCGGAGCAATTTCTGCAGGAATAGTAGACGGAGAGGTAAGATTAGATCTCAATTACGAAGAAGATTCACACGCCCAAGTCGATTCAAATATTGTATTAACAAAAAGCGGTAAAATAATTGAATTTCAAACTACCGCAGAAGGTGAACCTTATAATTTTGACCAAATGATTGAGATATTTAATACTGCCCAAAAAGGAATTAGCGAAATTATTGAAAAATATTAATTTTTGGATTATCTTTTTTCTATGCAAAAATTATTTATCTGTTTAATTTTTATATGTATGATATCCGGAGTAGCGGTGTTTGCAGAAAATACAAAAGAGCCTGCAATATCAACTCAAGGAATTGAAATAGATCAAAATGTAACAAAGTCAAAACCTACTTCAGAACAAAAAAATGAACAAAAACAATCAAAAAATCGTTCTAAAAAGTATCTGGAGTTAAAACGTAAAACTCAAAAACAGGATTACAAAAGAACAATCAAACAAAAAGAGTTAGAGTATATGGAAAAAAGATTAGAGGTAAAAAAACAGAAATTGGAATTATTAAATTCTAACGGTACATCGAAAGGAGAAAAGGAATGAAAAAATTACTTGTATCATTGATGGCATTATCAATTGTAACATTTGGAGCTGCTGCAAATGCAGGAAGTCTATCAAGCGCACTAAATAACGCAGCATCAAAAGTTAACAGTGCAGAACAAAATGCAGCTAAAGCAAAACAAGATGCTATAAAAAGACAAGAACAACGTCAAAAAGAATATCAAAAACAAAAAGAAGCTAACCAAAAAGCTTTAGAACAAAAGAAAAAAGAATTACAAAAGAAACAAGAACAAGCTAAAAAAGATGCAGAAGCAAGAAAAAAAGAAAATCAAAAAGCATTAGAACAAAAGAAAAAAGAATTGCAAAAAAGACAAGAAAATGCTAAAAAACAATCAGAAGCTAATAAAAATGCAATAAAAAAAGATATCCAACAAAGAAAAGATGCTTGGAATACTCTAATCGGAAAATAATTTATTTTCAATATAAAAAAGGCGGGATTTTATAAATAAAATTCCGCCTTTTTGCTTGCTCTGACGAAATTTCTATGTTAATATAATGACATTGAATTAGGGAATACATTTATTCATGATAACAGAAAACGAAATAAAAACTTTAAAAGGTTCAAAGATAATATTTGAGACATTAAAAGCACTCGGAATTGATACCATTTTTGGTTATCCGGGAGGGATTGTTTTGGATATATATGAAGAACTTTATAACCAAAGTGATATAAAACACGTACTTGTTCGACACGAACAATCTGCAGTTCATGCTGCGGAAGGTTATGCCAGACAAACCGGAAATTGCGGAGTTGTATTAGTCACATCAGGTCCCGGAGCCACAAATACGGTTTCAGGAATTGTTAACGCGTATCTTGACGGTTCACCTTTAATCATTTTAACCGGACAGGTTTTTAAAAACCTTATAGGCAAAGGTGCATTTCAAGAAGCAAACATTTGCGATATCACAAAATCATGTACAAAAAAAGTTTTCCAAATAACATCAGCGGATCAAATTCAAACAACACTTATAGAAGCATATAAAACAGCAACAAGCGGCAAAAAAGGACCCGTTGTTGTAGACTTGGTTAAAGACATTTTTAGTGAACATTCAAGTTTTAAACCATTTGAATTTCCGCCGATTAAAACTTCATCAAAAATAAATACTGATAATTTATATAACAGACTTAAAAACTCTAAATTCCCGATAATTGTTGCAGGCGGCGGTGTTAATCAGGCGAATGCTCAAGACGAATTGTATAAACTTGCAAAACAAATAAACATTCCGATTGTTGATACAATGATGGGACTCGGGACATTTCCTCAAAATGATGAAAATTATTTGGGAATGATTGGTATTTTCGGAGATAATTGTGCAAACAAATTGATAAAACAATCTGACCTGATAATTTCACTTGGAGCAAGATTTAATGACAGAATTACCTGCATGTTTAAAGATGAAAATTTATGCGAAAAATTCTTCCAAATAGATATAAATCCTGATGAGATTTCAGGATTTATAAAAACAACAGACTACATAATTGAAGATATCAAAAATGTTTTAACAAGTCTGATAGAAAATCATTCTTTATCGGATTTAGATTTTTCGAATTGGCTCAAAGAAGCTAAAAACTTAAAAAGACTTAATAAAATCAGACAGAAAACAAGTAATATACTTCACTCGTTTGAAGTAATAAGAGAAATTGAAAATTTCACTAAAGATTATGATATAACTTTCACTTCAGAAGTCGGGCAACACCAATTATGGGCATGTCAAAATTTACATTTCGACAAAAATCGTAAGATTTTTGTATCAGGTGGCTCAGGCACAATGGGGTTTGGTTTTCCTGCCGCAATTGGCGCAGCGATTGCAAATCCTCAAAAACCTGTTGTTTGTATAACAGGTGACGGTTCGTTCCAAATGGGGATACATGAACTTGCCACTTGCAAAGATTATAATTTGAATGTTAAAATAATGATATTAAATAACGGCTATCTTGGGATGGTTAGACAATTACAAGAAAAACTGTGCGATAAACACTACAGCCAAACAAAAATTTCAAACCCTGATTTTGTACAGCTTGCAAAAAGCTACAATATCAAAGCAAAGAGAGTCACTGCACTACAGGAGATAAAAACAGCGCTGACAGAAGCGTTTGAGGAGAACGGGACATATATAATAGATTTCGCGGTTGAGCCGGAAGAAAATCTGTAAAATATAAACTACCCCCACTATTTTATGAGGAACAATAATGAACGAAACAGTAATCAAAGAAATCAAGTCGATATACTCTGCAAGGATTAAATCCGACAATCCTGCCACAATTACTCCGGAAATTCAAACAATCAAACCGGAAAAGAAAGATAACAAAACTTTTTTTAACGGTGTTATTGATAAATTAAATATAATCGTAAATAAATAGTTAATGACAGCTTTTGGAAGAACAACCGGAGCAACCGTTACCACTTGAGCAAGAATGCGAACAAGATGATTTAAACAAATCAGAAAAATCAAAAACTTTGTCATTTATAACCGCATCTATTACTACAGGATAAAGTTTTTTTGTTACTGCAAGTATTTCATCGTGCAATTCGTTAATGTGCGTTGTTAAACTAATTAAAACAGGATACTGCGCAAGAATTTTACCATAGTAATCATCTTTTTCTACTTTATGCACGGTAACACCGGTTACTTTTACTCCCGACAAAAAGGCTTGTTGAATTGCATTTTCTCCCTTAAACGCCGGCAACAATGACGGATGAACAGCAAGAACCTCAACACCCTCAGGCTTTTTAAACTTTGTTTCAAAACTTGTTAAGACAACAAGACGATATCCACTTATATCATCATATTCTGATAATATTGTACAATTATCTTTATAATGATTTTTTAATATTTCAACAAGTTCCGTATTCTCAGAATTAATAATCGCAATCATATCTATATTTTAATATAAAAACTTAACATTAAAGCAACTAATGGGTATTTTTATGATAAAAAAGTAGAGTATGCAAAATCAAAATTTTTAGAGGCTCAAGATTTGGCAAAATATCCTAAAAATGATTGGCTTAAGGAGGATATAGAAGCAAGGAA
>CAMGGL010000128.1 GCA_946055575.1 uncultured Candidatus Melainabacteria bacterium | reverse complement strand
ATTCTGTCAAGTTCGTTATTGAGGTTTTGAATTTGTACTTCCAGTTTTGTACGTTCATCAATTACGGTATTAAAAGCTTTTTCAAGGGTCTTGATTTTTGCTTCCAGAACTTCAACTCTGGAAGCATTTGTTGTTCCGGTGATGGAAGTTTTTTCAAGTTCTCTTTGATAGGCTTTTACTTTTTCTGTTTGTGCTTGTAAAAACATGTAAATTGTTCCAGCGCCTGCAAAAATCCCGCCAAATAATATTAACATTGTATATGTAGAAAGTCTGATTGTTTTTGTGAAAAATCCGCTTTGTTCAGTCAAGCCGGCTGCATTTTGTGTATCTAATAAATTGCTGTACAAAACATTTAAGGATATATCGTTGTTAAAATTTAATATCGCAAAATATATAACGCTTAGTATTATTAATACGCTCAAAATCAGATAAATTCTTTTCATTTTATACTCTCCTGTTTCGTAAGTATGTCAAAACTTTAGATAATTTTTCATCAGGTTTTATTTCAAGTTCTATTATCTGTGCTGAAAAAGGTTTTGCAAATTTAATGTAGTAGGATTGTAAAACTTGTTCTTCTGTTTTTACTTTTCCGCAGCCTGCGCCATATAAAGTATCGTTATACACGGGATATTTTTTAAAACTTGTATGAACTCGAATTTGATGAGTTCTGCCTGTTATTAATGTCAGCTCGACGTAGGTTGCATCTTCAAATCGTTCAAGAACTTTCAAAATTGTTTTACTAGGTTTCCCATCCGGAACTACCGCCATTTTATGTCGTTGAGTTTTGTGTCTTCCTATTGGTTCTTCAATTATATCTTCGTCTATCGGGTAACTACCTTTTAATATTGCGTGGTATTTTTTTAATATTTGGTGGTTTTTTATTAAGTCTGCCAGATAGTTGTGAGCGAGATTGTTTTTAGCAATCATTAGCAAGCCGGAGGTGTTTCTGTCCAGTCTGTGTACTATTCCACGTCTAAAATCCCCATTGATATCGGATAGGTTATCTTTATACTTATATAATAGTGCGTTAACCAATGTCCCTGATGTTTCAACAGCAGTCGGGTGAGTAAGCATTCCTGATGGTTTATTTATAACTGCCATGTTTTCATCTTCCCAAATTATTTCAAGCGGAATGTTTTCGGGTTCTATTCTAATATTATTTTCTTCTGCTAAATTCTCAAATTCTATTTTGTCATTTTCTTTAAGAAGGTAAGAAGGTTTTTTGGAAACCGTATTGACTGTTACTTTACCGCCCTTTATTGCTGTTTGAATTTTTGAACGGGAAATTCCTTCATATAATTCTGATAAAAAATAGTCTAGTCGTAAACCTTCGGAGTTTTCGTCAGCAATTATGAACATGATATTATTTCCCTTTATAGAAACATAGTATAACAACAAGAGCAATAACTCCTATTGTAATAAAAATATCAGCTACATTAAATATCGGGAAATTTATAAAATTAAGTTGGATATAATCTCTAACATATCCCAAAACTATTCTTTCGTGGCAGTTGCTCATTATTCCCGCACTAAGAAGTGCAATAAAAGATATTGATATCAAATGAATGTTTCTTATATGGTTATGCACATACATAAACAAAAATGTTGTCGCTACAATTGAAACTATTATGAGAAATTCTCTGGCATTTTGCAGTAAACTAAAGGCTGCACCTGAGTTTTTAAGATAATGCAGGTTAAATACTATATTAGAGTAGTGATAACCGGAGTTTAAATTGTCAACTATAAGTCTTGACGAAAATAAAGCAAGAAACAGCCAAAATATAAAACTTGCAGTTAAAAATAAATATTTTCCGATTGAAGTGTTCATTTTAATCCTCTAACTTTATAAAATTGTTTTTCGGTACGACATTAACACGTTTCATAACACAAGCTAATCCAGACATATAAATCTTATAATTTTCAATATCAACAGGTTTCACTCTTGATATTGCCATTGATGCAATAACGTATTCGTTTATATTATCAGTATTAGCTTTGATTATTCTTTCTAAAATTTGGGTTTCTGGAAGTAATCTTAAGTCATTTTGTGGGGTTTTTGTTGGAAATACTACGGGATCAGAAGTTATTGATGCAGTTATCAATATGTTTGAATCCGCTTCAACTTTTAAAGAGGCAGTATAATTTTCTCCGCTATTCACTTGAGCTGGAGCTTGAATTTCAATATTCATATATCGAGCATCGCCGTATACGAGTGAAGATTCATCACTTAATGCTGTTTCCCCTGAGATATACCAATTCCCGTTAATGCTATCAAGATGATAAATACCTTTTGCCTTTGAATGAATTTCTCCGGCAATTGAAAAATCTTCTATTTTTTCAACCAAAGTCCCTGATGCTGTTTCGTTTACGTAAACATTTGCGTGATCTCCGTTGATTTCGATTGACAAAATCTCGGTTGTGTATGTTAAATCCTTACAGGACTCCCAAGTTGCTTCAATACTCTTGAAGTAAGTTTTTTTATCAAAACCATCATTGTTTACATAATTATCCGAATATAAGAAATTTAAGCCATCAATGTCATGTTTGTTTGCGAGTAGCACGTGCTTTTTGAACAGTGCTTTGATTTGTTTGATGTCATTTTTCTGTTCTTTTCTGACGGAAGCGCGATAAGAACGGTCAGAGATAATAGCTGCTTGTGTTGCAGGCGCAGACAAGGCAAATATAGATGCTATTAACAATATTGAAAGAATCTTTTTCATAGCTATAAGTATAGTTTAAAAATGTAAAAATTTTAATAGTATAAATAATGTAATTTTGTTATTATTGTAGGTATTTATCTTTTGGCTGTTGTTTTTATGATGTGCCAACCAAACTTTGTTCCTACCGGATCGGAGATTTCTCCTATTTTTTGGTCAAATGCAGTATCTGCAAAAGGTTGTACCATTTGCTTTCTGTTAAAGTATCCCAAGTCTCCGCCCTTTTGACCTGACGGGCAAAGTGAGTATCTTCTTGCTGCATCTTCAAAAGTGATGTCTCCGTGCTCAATCTCTCTTTTTAATTGTACGGCTTCTGCTCTCGTTTTTACAAGTACGTGGCTTGCACGAACTTCAGTTATATCCAAATTAGGATTAAGAAAACTCGCAAAGGAGCTTAATCCCATAAATACAACCGCTATTGCCATAAACATTTTTATTATTGATTTCATATTTAACCTCCTGTTATCTGTATTTGTATTGTAGTACGTAAAATTTTTATTGGAATACTACAATTGTATTGTCCTTAGTACAAAATAATATCTGTAGTTCCCCCAGTATACTATTATTGATATAAAATTGTTATCTAAATCATCAGCCTCTAAATAGGTGTCAGGTATTGGTTTCCGTTTGGAGCTTTTTACGTTTTTGCCTATGAAGTTTAATGTCTTTTCTCTAATTAGTTGTATTTTTGTCATTTTAATCTGTGGAAGGTGATTTTTATAAAAATCCATTGGTACCATTTCTTTTTTGTAGCAAGGAACAATATATTTTACTTTTCCTGCTTCTTTAAACAGAATATACCAAGCTCCTTTATGTTCTCTCGGGGTTAAAAGATAATATCCCGGTTCGATTTTAACCGTTTTGAAAAACAGTGGTGTTGTCAATCTGAAAAGCGGATAAGGCGACCAGGTTGAATACATTGTATCTTGGTATTCGCCAGGATCAATGTTGTGTACATATTTAAAATCAGGAACGGGCATATCTCTATACATTTGCTCAATGTCAATAGAATCATCCGAGTATTCATCATCAGATATTTCCTGTTTATCAATGTCTTCAGGGTATGAAGTTGTTGATTGTTCTGAATTTTGATTATTTGGTGCCGGTTGATTGCTTGCACAATATCCGCATAGTGTTGAAAATGTAAATATCGTTACAACTGCATATAAAAATATTTTTTTCATACAACAATTTTAATATTATTTTTATAAAAAGCAATACATCTTATAATTGAGTATTCATTCTTTCAAATATGGCGCGAACGTAATAGTTTTTGTCATTTTGTAAATCGTATTTAAGTTTTGTCAGTTCGTCGTTTTGAAAGTTGTTTGTTAAAATCTTTGCGGCTTTTTCTCTGATAGTGTATTCTTGAATTTTTGCAGAACGTCTTAGTATTTCTTTTAAGTCTTCAAAATTCATCTTGTCATAAAATTCGTAGATTGTTTCAAGGCACCAGTAAAGTTTAAAAACCTCTTTGTTAACTTTATATTTGCCATCTTGAAAATCGAATTTTTCAATAATATCTAAAAGGTTAAAAGTTAAATCTGTTAATTTTGAGCAAAATATTTTGCAAAAATTTGAATTGGATTTTAGGTTAGTAATTGCACAAATTATGTTTCGGCAAATGTTTGCATTAATATCAATTATTGCATCTAAAAATATATTGTAAAATTCCGGTTGTTCAAAGTGCTCCAGCATTTCGCAAGACATAAATTCACAAACTCTTTTTGAAACAGCCTCTCGGATTTTTCCGTCCTGACAGGTCAGGTTATCTAAAAGAATTGCGGCTTCTGTTTTGTTGTTAATACTGTCAAGTCTTATTGCGGCAATCTGTTTTTGCACAATGTTTCCGGATTTTAAAAGTTACAAAAGTTCATCATGAGTATAATTGTCTTCGTATAATTTCAACGCTTGTGTAAAATTTTCATCCAAAGTTTCATAATAAGAATTATTCAAATTTTACTCCCTTTCTGCTCTGTATTGACAATATAACATAAAGTCCAATGATTTTTAAGTCCTAAATCGTTTAAATGTATGATATAAACTTTTTTGAACTTATTATAATTGAGATTAGGAGAAATATTATGGGAAATATATTTTCAATACTACAAGAAATTTTTATGTTAAAAGAAGATAATAGCGTAAAAGTCGGGCTGTCTGGATTTAAAGAAGCAAAAAGCCCGATAGAGAAGAAACCTAAAACAAAGGCTCCTGCGCCTAAAGAACTAAAATTGTCTGACTTGATGCGCAGAGAAAGTTATTAGTTTCCGGCGCCAGTTTAGAAATATAAATCTATTTCTGACGGATAATGTCATTTTACAAAAACTTCGAGTTCTTTGTAATTTTTATTTTGATTAGTTCTTTTTGTTCTGTTTGTATTTTGCGTAGGTTTTAGCAATTGTTGAAAGGGCATTTGCCTGAACGATTGTAT
>CAMGGL010000127.1 GCA_946055575.1 uncultured Candidatus Melainabacteria bacterium | reverse complement strand
AAAAAACTTTAATTAATAATAAATTTTTTTACAAAAAATTATAGGGAGTTTATATCACTCCCTATCCACCAAAATAATTAATCAAACCTTCGTGTAATTTTTCATCCTTACAGAGTTTTTTTAACTTGGAAATCGCACGATTTTCAATTTGTCGTATTCTTTCGCGCGAAACTCCATATTGAGAACCAATTTCATCCAAAGTTTTTTTCATTCCGTTATTATCCAACCCATAACGTAATATCAAAACATCTCTCTCTTTTTGGCTCAATTGATTAAGAATTTGTCTTATATCTTCTAAAAGATTATCGTGAGTAACCTTACCGTCAGGAGTTATTGTAGAATTATCAACAATAAAATCGGCGATTTTAGAAGCATCCTCATCTGCAGAAGATGGAGTATCCATACTAACAGTTGATTGTGCTGATTTGATAATAGCAGTCAACTTCGATACAGGAAACCCTAAACGATATGCAATTTCTTGTTTTGTTGGCGGATGACCAAGTTCCGTTGTTAAATCAATAGTTGCCCTTCTGATTTTTCCGATAGAATCTATCATGTGAATAGGTAGTCGTATAATTCTTGCTTTATCTGCGATTGCACGGGTTATAGACTGTTGAATCCACCATGTCGCATAAGTCGAAAATTTGTAACCTTTTTTGTAATCAAACCTGCCTGCAGCTTTAATTAACCCTACATTTCCTTCTTGAATAAGATCCAAAAACGATAAACCTCTGCCAATGTATTTCTTTGCAATACTCACAACCAAACGTAAATTAGCATTCACTAAAACATCTTTTGCAAATTCATCACGATTATCTTGAATACGTTTTGCTAACTCAAGTTCTTCTTCCGCAGACAGCAACGGTATCTTACCGATTTGTCTTAAATAAATTTTAACACTATCATCTGAATTTACAGATAACAAACTCTCTTGAACCTTAGGATCTGCAACGGATTTTAAAACATCCTCACCATCTTCATCTTCACCGGACCCTGCCTCTTGTAATTTGTTAAAATCAACATTTTCATCAGAAATATCATCCGTTAATATGCCAAATTGCTCAAATTCTTTTTTCACGGTTTGCTCCTATTCTACTAGATTATGATACAATATGCAAACTTTTTTGGGGTCATCTGATTATATTATTTGCGTTTTTCGGTCAACTTTTGTCTGAGAGCTTCAAAAATTATCGCACTAAGGGCATTAGAAACATTTAAAGAATTAAAACTGTTTTGCATAGGTATTTTGATAACAAAATCCGACTGCTTAAGTAAAGATTTTGAAACTCCGGCATGCTCAGCACCCATAATTATTGCAAAGTTCATATCATTATATTTAACATCATAATAATTATCTTTTGCAGATGCATCTGTTGCAATTACCCACCAGTTGTTATCCTTTAAAGTTTGAACAGCATTAACCAAACTGTTTACTTTTATTATCGGAATATGATTAATTGCACCGGCACTTGTTTTTTCAACCGTTGAATTAACCTGAACATTCCTGCGCGAAGGTATTATGATACCGTCAACACCGGCACAAACACAAGTTCTCACTATTGCCCCAAGATTATGAACATCCTCAACTCCGTCTAAAATCACTAATGATGAATTTGTATGACTTTTTGTCTGCAAAAACTCATCTAAATCCATATATTTTATCGGTGAAATTTGAGCAATTACCCCCTGATGATTAAACTCATCATAAGGCTGAAATTTCTCCCTGCCGACAAATTGAAAAACAATACCTCTTTCTGATGCAAGTTCTTTTATTCGGGCAATTTTGTTATCAGTATGAATATTTTTAGAAATTAGAATTTTATTAATTTCTCGGTTACCTGATATTAAAGCCTCCGTTACGGCATTTTTCCCAAATATTACATCATTATTTTCCATAATTATTTTGAAGCCTCCAACATTCTGTCTATACATTTCACGGCTTTTTTAGCAATTTCTGCATCTACATTGATTTCGTTATTTTCATTTTCCAAAACTTGTAAAACATCCTCTAAAGAAGTCATTTTCATATTAGGACAAATTATATTGTCTTTTACAGGAATAAACTCTTTTTCAGGATAATCACGTTTCAATCTGTCAACAACACCTTGTTCTGTCGCAATTATAAAGGATTTATTAGAGCTTTCTTTAGCAAATTTCATAATTCCTGTAGTGCTACCAACATAATCTGCCATTTGCGAAACAGAATTGTGACACTCAGGATGAGCCAAAACCAATGCCTCCGGATGTTGTTTTCTGGCATTAGTTATATCTTCCGGTCTTATATGTAAATGCGTCGGGCAAAATCCGGGATATGTAATAACCTCGACATTCCCCAGTTGTTTTTCAACCCATTTTCCAAGATATGTATCAGGAAGAAATAATATTTTGGGCGCATTCAAACTCTTAACTATTTTTACCGCATTTGAGCTCGTACAACACATATCACACTCGGATTTCACTTCTGCCGTTGAATTTACATAACATACCACAGGAATACCCGCATGTTTTGATTTAAATTCAAGTAATTGTTTATAGTCAATCATATCTGCCATTCTGCATCCTGCGTGAATTTGAGGCAATAATACCTTTTTATTTGGAGAAAGAATTTTGGCGGTTTGTGCCATAAAGAAAACTCCGGCAAAAACTATAATCTCCGCATCAGTTTTTGCTGCAACCTGACTCAAATATAAAGAATCTCCTACATAATCGGCAACCAAATCAATCTCTACCGGTTGATAACAATGCGCCAAAATAACTGCATTTTTTTCTCTCTTTAACTTCTTTATTCTTTCGACAATAGTGTCCATCTTATACTTTTAATCCTCCGTTCGGTGTAAATTTATGTTAAGATTTTTTCATTTATAAAATATATTGTATAATAAAAATAAGATAATAGTAAGACGAGTAAAAGGAAAATATGTTAAACAGTATATTTGGAATGGGTGGAGGAATAGACGTATACGTTACGGTTTCGCCTGCTTGTGGTCTTGAAATGATTACAATGGACAAGCAGGGAATTAAATCCTATGCTCAGGTAGCGTTAGATTATAATGAATCAAAAAGAGAAATTGCAAACTATCAGGATTTTAAAGATGGGTTAACCACCCTGTTTCAAATGAGAAACATTAATCCTGCAAAAGCAAATGTACATTTAAGTGTTCCGACTGTTTGGTTTGGTTCAAAAGAGGGTTTGCCACTACTTTTAGATGACAATGCAATTACAAACGTTGTTATTGGGGAATTAGAGCAAACATTTGTTTTTAAACGTACAGAACCAGTACCTTTTTGGTTTGATGCTTTAGCTTCCACAAACTCGGATTCCAGAAACGTATTTTACTCAGCCGTACAAAAAGAAGCCATTGACCAAATAACAGAAGTACTCGCATCAATGGGTGCAAAGTTGGTTAGTGTAGAATGTTCTTTATTCGCTGATTTAAAAGCATTATGCACAACAGGAATTGCCGCAGAACAGATGATGGACGGGCATTCTTGGAGCTTTATGATAATTAACAACAACGGTTTCCAAATGCTGGGTATGCAAGGCAAAAGAATACTTGAATACTATGAAGAAGCTTTACCATTGAAATCCTACGAAGGCGATGAAATTTATTCCGCAATTGAAAATGCAGCTCAAATTGCATTAATGAGCACTCCATCAAGTTCATTAATCATTCTTTCAGAAACCGATTTAGTTTCTGCTGAGATTTTGGCAAACCGTTTACAATTTGGCGGACAGAAAATATATGTGGACGATAACCAATTCCGTAAAGAACCTTTAATGGAAATGAGCTTGAACATTCTTCAAGAAGATCAAATTAAAGTTTCGTTACATGCTATCGGTGCAATTACACCTGCCGGTATGATACCTGTTGATGTAAATTTCTTGTCTACCGGAGGAAAAACCCAAGCGCAGTCCGCAAGTATTGAAATTCAAATGGGCGGCGGTCAGGTATACGAACTTACACCACCAAAAGCAATCGTTCTTGCACTTATTTTGCTGGCAATTGTTGGGGCTCCACTTGGAGGATTTTATTATTACACATCAAATTTAGTCACTCAAAATCAGGCAAAGATTACCGAATTGGATAATCAAATTACTCAAATTGATGCGGAATTAAAGGCTTATGACAACAAACCAAAAGAAGAAAAATTTGATGCTGTTGCAGAGATAGAAAGAGTTTTGAAAAACAACAGAACAAAAATTCAGGCATACGCAGCTTTAGGAGAATCAATTCCTGAAAAACTTTATTTAACATACTTTTTAACCGGAGATGACGGGAGAATAAATGTTAAGGGTTGCGCAGATTCAGTTGAAGACGTATATGTATTTTTCAAAAATTTGAAAGATTCTTTAACAGAATCACAATTACGTCTTAGCAAACTCGATTTGAAAGCCGGTTCTTTAGATAAAGTGGTAAATAGTACTGTTTCAACAGTTGATACTGCGCCATATATCTTTGAAATTACGAATATGAGCGATGATCAACTCAAAGCGTTTATGAACAAACTGGCAGGCAAAACCTCTGATGAAAATTCAGATAATAAAGAAGGCTCAGATAGTGACAAATCCTCAGATAGTAAACAATCTTCGTCTTCTGAATCAGATAATCAATCCAATTCAAAACAGTAAACAAACATCTATTAAAGGATAAAATATATGGATAGTGAAAAATTAAAACAATTTTTAGTACCAATATTTATAGTAATCATTACTATTGCTGGAGTAGCTTATGTTGCGCCAAAAATCGTTGAAAATAATCAAAGTGCAACGTCACTTCAGGCTGAAATTGTACAAAAAACTGATCAATTAAAAGAAAAACAAGATACACTGGAAAGATATAGAAGAGAAGAAGCAGAAAATGCAAAGAAAGAAAAAGAATCTGCTCAAGAAGGCAAACCTTTCTACAAACCTATCGATCAAGGTTTGGATACCGAAGCAGTTATCGCCGGAGAATTTGCGGAAATTTTACAACTGATTCGAGCAAATCAAATTAAAGTCAGATCAATAAAATATGACTATGATCCGCCTGATGATGCGTTTGTACAGGGCGATGGAAGTAAGTACAACGTCGCAAGACTAAATATGGAAATGGTTGGTAATTACTCAAATTACGACAATTTCTTAAAAGAAATGTACAAACATGAACACTT
>CAMGGL010000126.1 GCA_946055575.1 uncultured Candidatus Melainabacteria bacterium | reverse complement strand
AATATCTTTTATAAACTGCTTTTACCTAATTAATTTTATATTTGGATAGTAGAATAGCGTTCATTGATATCAATAAACGCCATTTACGAACCACTATTTAATTCAATATTACTTCTTTTAAAGTCTTATTAGTACATTTCCGCCTTCTTTAGCATCAAGTTTTTTATTTGTAGCAATTAGTTTATCTACTATTGCTTCCAATCTTGTAGCTTCGTTTGCTTCGTGTTGCAATCTTAGCGGTATCGGACTAGTCTTTTCTTTTATCTTGGTCTTGATAACTTTTGGTATAGAAACAACTGCTGCTATCGCTTTTTTGATAGGGTGCTTACGCATAACTCCCCGCCCAAAAAGTTTTTCATATGTTTCCAACAAAATAGCTTTACTATCACAATAATCCTCATGGAACTTAGAATAAACCTCCCTTGCCATTTCTGATTTAGGAACAATTTGTACAGAATCATACCTTTCCATATTAGTATCCGCAGCTATTCCCATAGCAAATTTTTCTATACTTATATCAAAATGTTTGTTACCAGCTTGTTTTTCTTTTAATTCTACTAAAGCCTTTTCTACTTTCGAAGGTGAAAAACCATGATTTTTACCATATTTCATAAACTCCAACACTTGATGTTCCGTAGGTCTTCTTAAAGCCATTCCAAAACTTGGAGTGCCCATTGCGAAGCTATTTCTGATTTCCATTATATGCATCCTTTCAATTTATGTATTTATGCTACTTTCATCCAAATTAAAACATATAAAATTTTTTTTTGATAAGCCTAAAAACATTATTTTACAAAATTTAATATTTGTATCATGCTTAAAAAATTTTCTACCATACATGTTTAAGAAATATTGCTGTCCCTATTGCAATATAAATTTTAGGAAGCTATAATGAACTCAGCCGAAAGTTATAGGCTTTGGTATGCCTATAGTTTTTTAGTCACTAACTTTAATAAAAAGGAGAAGAAAATGCCAAAATTAAAAACACACAGATCCGCTGCAAAACGTTACAAAGTAACTGCAACCGGAAAAATCATGAAAAGACAAGCAGGTATTGGTCACTTGCTCCAACACAAATCAGCATCAAGAAAACGCAGAATTTTCAAGATGGTTGAGGTTTCAGAATCACACGTAGCACTGGTATCCAAAGAGTTACCATACAAGAAGTATTCAAGATAGGAGCATAGAAAATGAGAATTAAACGTGGCAATGCCGGTGTTAAAAGACACAAAAAAATATTAAAACTTGCAAAGGGTTTCATTGGCGCAAGAAGCAGAATTTTCAAAGTTGCTAACATTGCAGTTATGAAAGCTCTTAAATACGCTTACAGGGACAGACGCGCTACAAAACGTAATATGAGAAGATTATGGATTGTAAGAATTAACGCAGCTGTCAGAGAACGCGGTATGAGCTATTCAAGATTTGTTAATGCTTGCAAAAAAGCTAACATCGTTGTTAACAGAAAAATGCTTGCTGATATGGCAGTAAGAGATCCTGAAGCGTTCAATGTAATTTTTGAAACAATTTCTAAATAGTTTTCAAAATACATAGTGTTTTAGTAAAATACCTCCTGATAAATCAGGAGGTATTTTACATTTGTTAAATAATTTTACCACTTTTTAGATGATGCAAAATGAACAATTATGTGTTCCAATCGTTATATATGTGAATATTGTGAGGAACACGGATGAAAAAGCTCAAAATAGCAATAATATTCATATTTATTTGGTTAACATTCACCCCCATACAAACAGCATTAGCCATAGATGAAATAAAAGTTGAGCAGGGCAGCGTACTGACCTTGAATGATTGTGTTAAAATCGCGCTACAAAACAATCCTGCAGTAAAAAATGCACGTTACAATTGGGGAATTTCAAAAGCAAACGTAAACATCGCACGTTCTGAATTTTTCCCGACAATCGGTGTTGGTACAGGATACAGTTACAGCTCAATTGATACTAAAAAAACAACCTCCAACACTAACACATACTCTGTTGAGGCAACCCTAAACCAATTACTATGGAATTTTGGAAGAACCAATGCAAATATAAAAATGCAAAAATTCTATCTGATTGCTGACCAATATAATTTTGACAACACAGTCAGAGAAACCATTTTCAACGTCAAACAAAAGTATTTTGAAGTTCTTGCTGCGCGGGCTACAGTTATAATAAATAAGGCTTACGTAGACATAAACGAACGAAACTACCTGAGAACAAAAGCATACTATGATGAAGGTCTAAAATCAAAAATAGACCTTGTAAACGCAGAAGTTACCCTAAGTGATTCAAAAATTTCGCTTGTTCAATCAGAAAATTCATACAAAAATTCTTTGGTAAATCTTAATAACGCAATGTATCTTACCAATGCTCCGGTATATTCAATCTCCAGTACGGAGGGATTTAACATCAAAGATAACGTAGCACCTGTCGATCTTTCAAAAATTACAAAACCTGCAGATAATAAAATTGCAGAGGTTCCGGTGAGCGTAAGTGACGCAAAACTATTATCATCAGTTGAAAAATTAGAAATTCTGACTGATTACAAACTTGAAGATTTTCCATACACATTTGAAGAATGTATGAAAATGGCTTACGAAAATCGTGCAGACTTAAAAGCATACAACTCAACACTCGATGCAGTAAAAGAAAATTTGGTATACGTAAAACGAAATTATTATCCGTCACTTTCGGCAACGGCAGGTTATGGTTTTAGAGATACAAACAGAACAAACTCTCTTAATTTAGGAGTAAATTTGTCCAGCTCATTAAATATTATGAACCAAAAAGCAAAAGTCGATGCAGCAAAACTTCAAGTAGATATTGCTGAAAATTCACTTAATCAGCTAAATCAAGATATTTATTTTGAAGTACAAAACGCATATATCGACATGATAGAACTTGAAAAACAAATTCCGCTTCTTGCGGTAAAAGTTCGCCAAACACTTGAAAATTACGAACTTGCAGAAGGCAGATATTATGTTGGTCTTGGAGATTACATTCAATTACAAGATGCCAAAGTAAATTACAATAACGCACAATGTTCTTATATTGAAACAATATACAAATATAACGTAGCAAGAGCAAATTTAGAAAGTGTAATTGCTCTTCCTCAACAGGTTACAATTTCAATCGAAGAAGGATAACAAATGGATTTAGAAAAGTCAAAACCAAAATATTTAAAAAAACGTATAATTATACCAGTTGTTGCAGCTGTATTACTATGTTCAATCGGAGTTGTACATATTAACACTCACAAAATCAAATATCAAACCCAAAAACTTGAAAAATGTACAATAACAGATGTTGTCGAAGCATCCGGAACAATAAATCCTGTCAACACCGTCAGCGTCGGCTCAACCGTATCAGGGCTAATGAAAGAGATTTATGTGGATTACAACTCTGAAGTAAAAAAAGGGCAACTATTAGCACAAATCGACCCTGCAAACTTTCAGGCAGCAGTAGACCAAAATAGAGCTCAAATAAACAACGCCGAAGCTACATTGGCAAAACTTAATGCACAAATGGTATATGCTCAAAAAACATATCAACGATACAAAAACCTATATGCCAAAAATTTCATTGCCAGAAGCGAACTGGATCAAGCGGAAAGTGATTATTTAGCACAGTTAGCTGCTGTCGGAGCTCAAAAAGCCTCTATCGCACAAGCTCGCGCAAATTACAATACTGCAATGACAAATCTTGGCTATACAAAAATCATCGCTCCGGTTGACGGAACAATTATCTCAAGAGAAATAGATATCGGACAACCGGTTGCCGCAAGTTTTCAGGCACCTGAATTATTTACCATTGCACAAGATTTAACAAAAATGCAAATAGAAGTAAATGTTTCCGAAGCTGATATAGGCGAAGTCAAAGAAGGACAAGACGTAGAATACACACTTGACGGTTATCCCGACAGCACCTTCTACGGAAAAGTCACTCAAGTAAGACTTGACTCTACCACAACATCCAATGTTGTAACATACACAGTCATCGTTAGTGTTAATAACGATGACCTAAAACTCAAACCCGGAATGACTGCGAATGTTTCTATCATTACCAAAAGAAGTGAAAACGTAATGTGTGCACCTTCTATTGCGTTAAAATATTCTCCGGAAACAAACAGTCAAAGATACAAAAATCAGGGAATTTGGATTCTTGAAAACAACAAACCTGTCAGAATTGACATAAAACAAGGAGCAAGCGATGACTCTAATATTGAAATCATCGCTGAAAAATTGAAAATCGGAGATGAAGTAATCATAGGCTCATCAGGCGGTAAAAAACAAAAAATGCCATCACAAAACGGTCAAAGACGAG
The DNA here is from genome assembly GCA_946055575.1 of uncultured Candidatus Melainabacteria bacterium. Classification (GTDB taxonomy): domain Bacteria; phylum Cyanobacteriota; class Vampirovibrionia; order Gastranaerophilales; family Gastranaerophilaceae; genus Zag111. The sequence goes on along the minus strand of CAMGGL010000126.1, from coordinate 853 downwards.
GCGGCCCTCCGGGAATGTTCAGATAAAAATATGGATAAATTTTTAAAGGAAAAATTATATGACAAATGATAAAAAACAAGAATTTATTAATAAAGTAGCTGATAAACTTGCCATTTACGAACATGCAAGAAAAAGGAGATTATTAAATCTTATAATTAGCGAAATTATTATGGCTATCATTTCATACATCAGTTTTCAAGGATTTATATTTTGTTTAACTAATAATCACTCAATAATTAGAATAATATGCGCATTAGTATTGTTTTTTGCTGTTACATACTTTTTTGTAAATATAACTGAATCTGACAAAGAATTTAAAACCTATCTAAAAAATAAATGTAAAAAAAGTATTATAAAAACTTTTGAATTAGAAACAATAAAAGGAGAACAATTTTCAAAAGAAATACTAATTAAAAGTAATTTATTTTCAACATTTAATACTACTGAATACGATGACATAATTGAAGGTAAACACAACAATGTCAATTACAAAATGGCTGAAACAAAACTGGTTTTAGAGGGTAGTAAAAGCTCACATACTATATTTAAAGGTATAATAATTTCTTTTAAATCAAATAAAAAAATATCTGCAGAAACCCTTGTTACCACAAAAGGCGATAACAACATAAGAAATTATTTGACATTTAATAAAGCATCTATTTTTTTCTTAATACTTTTATCCTTATTACCAATAGCTTTTTTAATTATAATATTTAATAAGACACATAGTTTATTTTTATACTTTATGAGCATTGACCCATCATCACTTATACTTTGGGCGTGTATCAGCATAATAATTTACCTAAACTATAAGAAAAAAAAGAAAATGCAAGATGTAAAACTGGAAGATTTA
>CAMGGL010000125.1 GCA_946055575.1 uncultured Candidatus Melainabacteria bacterium | reverse complement strand
GAAAGAAAATACATAAAAATAATGAATAAAAACAAACATAAATATTTTTGTCAAAAAATAATTTATTGTTAAAAAATAATAATATTCTGTATGTAAAAATTTTATGTATTATAATTAGAAAAGAGTAGAGATTATAAATAGTAGGGATAAAATTTTGAAAAAGAAATATCATTTTATAGCAATAGGCGGTGTTGGGATGAGTGGACTTGCAAAATTCTTATTGCAAAAGGGTTTTGAGGTTTCCGGTTCTGATATCAATGTCAGTAAATATGTTCAAAAAGTAAAAAAATTAGGTGCAAAAGTTTATATAGGACACGATGAGAACAATGTTCCTGATGATTGTATTGTAATTGCAAGTACGGCAATTCGTGAAAGCAATCCTGAAATCCAAAAGGCAAAAAGGCTTGGTTTACCGATATGGCACAGGTCTGATTTGTTGGCGGATATTTCTAAGAATGAACAGCATTTTATTGGGTTTTCGGGAACTCACGGAAAGACGACAACAAGCGGTTTGGCTTCTTATGTAATGGAAAAAGCAAACTTAAAGCCTTCTTATGTTGTCGGTGGAATGATTCCTGAATTTGATACAAATGCAAATGCTACAAATGACAGAGTTTTTATCGCCGAGCTTGATGAAAGTGATGGCACAATTGTTAAATATAGTGCAAATGTTGTTGTTGTTAATAATTTAGAACCTGATCATCTTGATTTTTACAAAAATGGTTTGGAATCTATTTTAGAAACATTTGAAACTTTTTTATCACATATCAGAAAAGATGGAATAATTCTTGCAAATACTGATAATGACGGTGTAAAAAGGCTTGTTAAATATTTCACAGAACATGAATTGATGAATAATGCAAAATTTGTAACTTATTCAATAGGCGGAAATACGGATTATAGTGCTAAAAATATTAGTTATGGCGAGGATTTCACAACTTTTGATATTGTGTATAAAAATGAAGTTGTGACTAATTTAAAAATATGCTTGAAAGGCGTTCACAATGTTTATAATTCACTTGCAGTATGGGCAAGTTTGCACCAATCCGGAATTGATATGGAACTGCTAACACCTCATTTTGCTACATTTACCGGCATGGGCAGACGTTTTCAAAAGGTGGGAGATGTAAACGGAATTTCAATCTATGATGATTATGCACATCACCCGACTGAAATTAAAGCAACACTTTCGGCTTCAAAATCCTTTAAAGGAAGAAATGTAATCGCTGTTTTCCAGCCTCACAGATATACAAGGCTTCAAAATCTTTGGAATGAGTTTATGGGGTCATTTTCAAATGTTGACAGAGTTGTTGTGACTGATGTTTATGCTGCGTCGGAAGACCCTATAGAAGGTGTTAATTCTGAGATTTTTACAAATGAATTGAAAGAAAAACTGGATATTCCTTGTGAGAACATTCAAGGTAGTATAAAAGAAGTTGCGCAAAAACTTTTTCCGACATTGAAATCAGGAGATGTTGTTATAGGTCTTGGTGCCGGAACAATTACAAATCTCGGGAAAGAACTTCTTGAACTTGGTAAGGAGCAGTTGAAAGTTGGTTAATTCCGAAGAAAATTTTGATATAAAAAATCTGACAACATTCAAAATTGGCGGAAAAATTAAGAATGTATATTTTCCGACAAGTATTGAAGAATTTGAAAAAATATTAAAAGAAAATAAAAATATCAAGGTTTTTGGGAATTTATCAAACACTTTAATTTCTACTGACGGTTATGACGGGGCTATAGTTCTCACAACAAAGATGAATAAAATTTCGATTTCTGCCCAAAAGGTGACAGCAGATGCAGGTGTTAAAGGTCCTAAATTGGCACAAGTAGTTTCTGAAAAAGGACTTTCGGGATTGGAATTTATGATTGGTTTTCCGGGAAGTATAGGCGGAGAAGTTTATATGAATGCTTCTGCTAATTCTCAAGCAATTAGCGATACCCTTGTGAGTGCAATTTGTTATGATTGCCAAAAAGGTATTGTAAAATATTCAAAATCAGAAATGGAATTTGATTATCGAAAATCACGTTGCCAAAGAGAAAATCTAATTGTTTTGAGTGCCGAATTTGAGCTTGAAAGTAAAAATTGTGAAGATATTAAAAATAAAATGTCGGAAAATCTCGAATTTAGAAAAAATCATCAACCGTCTTTAGTTCTCCCGAATTGCGGAAGTATTTTCAGAAATCCCGAAGGAAATTCTGCAGGCAGGCTTTTAGATGCAATTGAGGCAAAAACTTTTAAATCAGGCGGTGCAAGAGTTTGGGAAAATCATGCAAATTTTATTGTTAATAATGACAATGCAACATCGTTTGATGTGTTAAATTTGATGTATATGATGTACACCAAAGTAAAAGAGAGTTATAATATAGAACTAGAACCGGAAATAGTATTTCTTGGCGGAAATAACGAAAAGGAAAATGAATTATGGCAGAGGTTGAACAAAAAATAGATAAAAATTCAAAAATAGCAGTATTGTGTGCAGGGATGTCTTCTGAGGCAGAAGTATCAAAACGTTCTGGTAAAGGCTGCTTTGAGGCTTTGAAACGACTTGGGTATAAAAATGCGCAACTTGTGGAAGTTGATGAAAATATAGCTCAGGTTTTAAAAGAAGGTAATTTTGATTACGCTTACAATGCTTTGCACGGTAAATACGGCGAAGATGGTTGTATTCAGGGAATTTTAGAAATATTACAAATCCCTTATACAGGTTGTGGTGTTATGGCGAGTTCTGTTTGTATGAATAAAGAATATACAAAACGAATTTTGTCAACTTGCCCTGAAATTCCTTTGATTAAATCTGTTTTTGTTCAAAAAGGGGATGATGTTAAAGAAAAAACCAAAAATTTAACCTATCCGCTTATCACAAAACCTGTTTGTGAGGGGTCAAGTTTTGGGATGACAAAAGTTAATACGCCGGAAGAACTTGAAAGTGCATATTTAGATGCCATAAAATATAATGATGATGTTTTAATTGAGGAATATCTTGTTGGAACTGCTGCAACAGTCGGAGTTTTGGAAGGTGAAAACGGGCTTTTTGCCACAGAAATTCTTGAATTAAGACCTAAAAAAGAATGGTATGATTATGAATGTAAATACACAAAAGGTATGACAGAATTTATTTTGCCTGCGGAATTATCGGAAGATTTGACCAAAAAAGTTAAAGAACTTGCGGTTAAAGCTTTCAAAATTGCAGGTTGTAAAGGTGTTTCAAGAATTGATTTTCATATTGTAAACGGTATTCCTTATGTATTAGAAATTAACACATCTCCCGGAATGACTGAAACAAGTGATTTGCCTGCGCAAGCGAATGCAATGGGTATAAGTTATGATAGTTTGGTGCAAATTATTTTAAACGGAGCAGGATTGAATAAATAATGGCAAATTCTGAGTTTGGTAATACTGATAATAAACAGCAACAAATAGAGCAAGATGAATACACTCTTGCCAAAAGTTCGGCTAAACACAGAAAAACAGAAAGAAAAATTAGAAAAAGACGCCATAAAGTCAATCGATTGAAGAAATTTCTAAGGCTTGTATTGATAATTTTATTGCTATATTTGGGTTATCAACTCTATATGCTTTCCGGTTGGTATTTGCCGCAGGATGCTTTTAAAAAGGCGGATAATTCTGTTGTTGAAATAGCTAATAATAAAATTATTCCGACATTTGTAATTAACAGAGCGTTAAAAGATATCCCAGTTTCAAAACAACCGATATTTTTTATGAGTGTAAAACCCATAAAGAAAGAAATTTTTAAAATTCCTGTTATAAAAAATGTATATGTTCGCCGTTATGGATTTCCTGCAAGAATTCAAATAATTGTGCGAGAACGTACGCCTATTGCAGTTATAAAAACTGAATTAAAAAATAATCCCATTGCATTTTTTACTTCTGACGGAGTTTTAGTTACAAATAAGCAGTATATGAGTTTGCCAACAGATAAGTCAATTCTGACAATTTTGTCAAATTCCCAAGATGTTAAAAAAATTTGGGATATCAAAAGAGTTCAATATATCGAAAAAATAGTTAAAGATGTGGAATTGTATTCTGATGAAAAGGTCGAATACGTTGATATGAAAAATCCTAATGATGTGTATATTAAAATCCAAACAACAAGTATAAGATTGGGTGTTCTTGACAGTACTGTTTTTGAAAGAATTAAAAGAATTTATACAATTCTGCCACAGATTACCGAAGTTGACAGTCGTATTAAGTATATAGATTTAAGTTGGGATAAGGTAAACTATTTAAAACTAAACAAATCGAAAAAATAATTATGAGTTTTAATCAAAAATATTCAAATATAAAAAGTTTGGTTCTTGAGGAACTGGATATTATAGAAAAAAATATGGTTTCAAAAATAAATGTCAGGGAACCGCTGAATACATTTATTCGAGAATTTTTAATGCTACCGTCGAAAAGAATTCGCTCTGTGCTGCCCCTTTTATATTTGAAAGCAGATAATCAATCTGTAACTCATGAGCAAATTCAAATATTAACAGCTATTGAGCTTATTCATAATGCCTCTTTAATTCATGATGACGTCATAGATAACAGCGATATGCGTCGTGCGCATAAAACTTTATCAAACGAGTTTGATAATAAACTTGCGGTGATATCTGGAGATTATATATTGTCTGTTGTAATGCAAATCCTTACAAATCTCGGGTCTGTCGAACTTATTTCAAAATTCTCCCAAACTATTGAAAAAATGTGTGTGGGCGAAATTAATCAAAATTTTAATCGTTATAAATTTGGAACAATTGAAGAATATATTGAAAAAACCAAAAATAAAACGGCATATCTTTTTGAAATTTCTTTTATGGCGGTATTAATGTTTGCCCGTAAAAAATATGATTGTGAAACCTTGAGTAAATTTGCTCTTGATACGGGAATAGCTTTTCAAATAAGAGATGATTTATTAAATTTAACGGATGATGATACTTCAAAACCAAAGAATAACGATATCGAAGACGGAATATATAACGCACCTGTTATATATAGCGGTCAAACTGAGGACTTATCTCAAGGTATTGAAAAAACAAGGGTTTTGTTAAATAATTATATAAAAAGCGCACGGGCAAATTTGACTGATTTACCTGATAATGAGTATAAAACGGCACTTTATGATATTTTGGAGCTTTTAAATAATGATTAATATAAAAGAAAAATGGGATAATTTT
>CAMGGL010000124.1 GCA_946055575.1 uncultured Candidatus Melainabacteria bacterium | reverse complement strand
AATCCTAATATATTATTTTTTAATAATGATATTTCGCCGGAAGCATTTAATTCATTTTGAATTGATTTTTTTCTATTTTGTGAAGTAATAGTTTGATTATATTTTAATGAATTTAGTTTTATTTTATTCGGATACAAAACGGCATCCGTATTTATTGAAACAGGATTGGTGTTGAGTGTCCCGTCTTCGTTGTTAATTGCACCTGTTGGAGCTCCTGAAATTGTTGCTCCCATGTAGTATATTGATGCGTTTTCGTCAAGATTAAGGTTTGATTTTATTTTTAAGGCGTCAAAAGTTCCGTTAACTTGACTGTATAAGTTTATATTTCCTTTTGTTTTAACCGGATAAACAGATTGTGTGTTAAAAAATCTGTCAAAAAATTGTTGGGTAGGTTTTGAACTGATTGCGAGATTAAAATTAGGGTTTTTGTAAATGTTTGAAATCTTACCATTGATAAATACCGGCATAGAACTTATGCGAGAGTTAATTTTATCAAGGTATAAGATATCTCCGCGAGCTTTTGCATTACCGTTTAAAATTCTGACATATGCTTTTCCGTACGGTTTGTATACAAAACTTGTATTTTTAAGGTCTGTATCTGCCGTAATTTTATTATTTTTTATTGTTCCTTTTATGTCAATTTTTCCTTTTATATCAGAAATATTATCCATTTGATATTTTAATTCTTTTGGAAGTTTTATTTGATTTTTGATAGTATTGATAGAATTTAAATCAAAATTTTTGAAATTGAACGCTGCATCTGATATGTTTAATTCTTCACTATATATATCTTTTGACGTAAATGAAAGAGTATACGGATTATCGTCAAAAATCCCTTTTAAGGTTGAAGTTTTTAAATTTCCGTTACTAATATTGAATGTTCCGCCATCAAGTTTAATTAAATTATTTGATGACATATTCGGAATAAATCTACCGTCGACTTTAACCTTATTGTAATCAAGATTTTCTGCATCGGCTATTCCTTTGTAAGCTCCGTTAAAGGCTACGTGGATTTTTCCGATATCTTTTTTGTAAGGCAAATCCATTTCAGGATGTAATAAATCAAAAATATCTTCCAGTTTGCAATCGTTTGAGTATGCTTTTAGATTTAATTCTGCTTGACTTCCTGTACCTATTACGTGAATTTTAGAATTTCTGACAAATCCTGTTACATCATAGTCTGAGTTGTATTGGTCAAAATTAACAAAACCGTTTATGTTTGTAAAAGGTATAAATGTGTCTTGTAATAAAGTTTGAGCGTTGTGAAAAGTGACTTTCCCTTTTGAAAATAAATCTTTGTTAAATTCAACTTCTTCGGCATTTTTAGCTGTTCCGTAGATGTTTAAAAATACGTCGGCTTTACCTTTTGGGTTTTTGAACGGTTGAATTGCTTTTTGAACATCAACCAAAATTGGTGAAGTATTTATGACTTTTACCAGTTTTGCTGCATCTTGTCCGTTTGCTGTTACAAAAACATTCAATTTACCTAATACAGAACAGTCCCCTTTTATTTCTATCGGTAGTCCGTTGATTAGAGCGTGGTGAGTTCTGAATGTTGTTTGAGTGTTGTTAAATGCGACTTCTCCGGAGCCGTTAGTTAATTTGAGATTGTTGATTTCGTTAAATGATGCGGTCGCATTCCTAAAATTTATTTTGCCCCAAATATGCGGATCAATTTTTTTACCGGCAGAGTGCATATCAATATTTCCTATCCCTGTAATTTTCATGATAGGAACAGGTCCGAGTTGAAATTTAAGGATTTCATGGAGCGGGATTAATACTTCTTGTGCCGGTTCTAAAACTACAGCGTCTGTACTTTTAATTTTTAATTCCGAATATTTTGAACCGTCTATCAGAACCATTCCGTTTACACGTACTGATTGATTTGGACTTGTCGGAACAAAGACATTTAAATTCATTTTTTTGCCGAGAAATTTCAAATCAATATCTGCGTTTGCGGGTGCATTTTTTATCGGTTTAATTAGGTATGTGTCACTTAATTTAACATGACCTGTTACGTTTGGTCTGTTTCCTTGTCCTTCAAATGTAACTTTACCTTCGCCATTTCCATAAAAAACGTATTTTTTAAGTTTATAGAGATTAAAATCAGGAAGTAAGGTTTCGCTGCCGGGAAGGATTGCAACTACATCTTCCAAACGGGTATTTGTTACTTCTGCCGTAAGGTTATATTTTGGTTTTTTGTTTCCTAAATCAAATACTTTGCCGTTAACTTTTGCGTGGATTTTTTCTGAATTTAGGGTGGTGTTTTGTAAGTTTATTCCGTTTTCAATTGTGCTGAAATTGATATTCGCTTTTAATTCGTCATCATAAAAAACAGAAGATGCTTTGTCTTTGCCGACAATTTTCAAGTTGTTGGTTTTGATTTCGGATTGTATATTTTTATGTCCATATTTATCAGAGGTTGTTTTGGCATTGATGTTAATTGTGCCATCAAGAGATTTAATTCTGTTATTCGTGAGTAGCCCTGCGTAGTTAGAAATTGAGGATAAATCAAAATTCTTGATATCGGCATTGATGTGTAATTTGTCTTCTGATAATTTGTGTATAGGTAATCTTATTTCAACATCTGCAAAAATATTATTGGATTTGTTTCCGACCGTGAGTGTGCTGTCTGTTGCAAATCTTACCTGTTTATTGTGAATATATTTCCCGTGTTTAAAATATTTTCCGGATAATGAAACTTTTTGCATGTTCAATTCATCATTGAGATAAATATTATATTCTCCGAGATTTAAGTTCATTTTTGACAAAGTAAACTTACTGCTTTGATTGTTTGATTTAATCGGGTATTGACCCAGTAAAAATCTTTTATCTTTTGTAAATGTGAAATATACATCTTCTTTTGATGCCGATAATTGAGAAATTTCTATTTTTTTCATCAAAAGAGGGAAAAGTTTTATTTTTAATTTAGGATTGTCAACGGATAAAGCTTTGGAATTATCCGAATTTAATATTGAAATATTATCACTTTTAAGCCATACGGATGGGAAAGCTCCCATTCTGAGCTTAGGATTTCCTATATCAATTTTGTATCCTGAATTTTCAAAAATTTTTCTTTCTATTAAATTTTTGTTCCCTTTTATATTAATAATCGCAGGAATGCCCCACGTATATATGGCGCAGGTGAGTGTTGCAATTCCTAAAACTGTTATAATTTTCCATTTTTGGTTCATATTATACTTATTATATTATAATTTCTTTGATAAGTACAATAATAATCTCCTCCAAATTTAGTATTTTTCGCATAAAATTTGGAAATATCCTTGAGGGTGGAAACAGTTTGGGCAATGTTCAGGGGCTGATTTCCCCCTGTGAACAAATCCGCATTTTCTGCAAATCCACAAGGTTTCCTCGTCTTTATCAAAAACTGTTCCGTTTTGAATAACTTTTAATAATTCTTTGTAGCGTTTTGCATGGTGTTCTTCTGCAATTCTGACATTGTGAAAAGTGTTTGCGATAGCATCAAAACCTTCTTCTTTTGCAATTTGTTCTGCTTCTAAGTATAAGACTTCAAATTCTTCAAGTTCACCTGCTATTGCGCTGTTTAAATTATCTTCCGTTGTGCCGAGTTCAAACGGATAAAAACTGTCAACATGCCCCAAAGGATTTTTGCCTATATGTGTATAAAATAATTTTGCGTGTTCAACCTCATTATCTGCCGTTAGTTGAAAAATTTCTGCAATCTGCTCGTAACCTTCTTTCTTGGCAACTTTTGAATAATAGGTATACCTGTTTCTTGCTTGCGACTCTCCTGCAAATGCGTTGATTAGATTTTGTTCTGTTTTTGATCCTTTAAATTTTTCACTCATATTTTGCTCCTTCAATTCTTATTTAGAATAAAGATTAATATGATTTAAAACAATTAGTTGCAGGAGTAGTCTGTGCGGATAATATAAAAATTTTTAATCAGCGCTTTTTGGGGATTTTTTTATCAAAGTAATCATTGAAAATATAGTTGATATGATAGTTAGGAAAATTATGACAGATTTGTTAAATTACACAAAAAAAATTGCACAGAAAATATCTTATTATGATGCAATTATAGATTTTGCTCAAGAAAGTCATTGGTTTAACCCGTTTTATAAACAACCGGATGTTACGGTGATTTGGATTGAAGACCCTCATGATGATAAAAAATGGTTTGCGTAATAGTAATTTAAAAGCAGATTATAATACGTTAAAAATTTCGTTTGGTTTATCAATTATAATTTTTGCTCCGTTTTTTATTAAAAATTCTTTATCCCGAAAACCCCAGCTAACACTAATACATGGGATGAACGAGTTTTTGGCGGTTTGGATATCCACATCGGAATCTCCAACATAAACTGATTTGGATACTGTTCCGTTAAGTTCAAATATTGCCTTGAAAACAGTATCCGGTGCTGGTTTTTTGTTGATGCCGGCAGCTTCATTTTCCCCGATTGCAATATCAATTAAATCCTTGAAATATTTTTGACACAATTCTTTAACTGCAGCATCGAATTTGTTTGAAACAACCGCTATTTTATGTTTTTCTCTTTTTAAATTCTTCAACATATTTATAATTTCAGGGTACGGTGCGGTTTTGTTATACATATTTTTAGAATAATGTTCTTTGAAAGTTTGTAAACACTTTTCAAAGTTCGGATTTTCAATGCCTTGTGGAATAGCTCTTTCAATGAGTAATTTTACTCCGTTTCCGACAAAACTTCTTATTTCATCGATACTTCTTTGAGGATATTGAAATTGTTCAAGTGCGTAGTTTGTACTGTCCTTTAAATCTTCAAGTGTGTTTAATAATGTTCCGTCTAAGTCAAAAATAATTATTTTTTCCATAATTTCCTCTTTTTAAAAATAATTTTACCGCAAATATATTTTTCGTAAAATTTTAAATAGGATATCTATTCAGATATCTTATGTGGTAAAGGTTTTCATTTTTTATTTTGCAAAATTTTTCCGATAATTTTTTTATTTTTTATATCTTTTTTGGTAATTTAGTAAATTTCTATAAAAAATACTCTATTTTAATGAATTTTTTATAAAAATTTTAATATATAATGTGAAAAAGTTTAGAAATATTAAGCTCTCAAACCCATTCATATTCAGTATTTTGGGAAATTGAAAGATTAATAGTTTCATTATTTTTAAAAAAGTAGTATTATAATTTTGTGATAAAGGAGGATTAAACATGTTCACATCAAGCGAAAAAGAACAAAAAGAAATGCAAGCACAAATTATTGAATCAGCAGGTAAAATTTACAATTATTTATCTGACAAAGGTGAAG
>CAMGGL010000123.1 GCA_946055575.1 uncultured Candidatus Melainabacteria bacterium | reverse complement strand
AGATTCGATACAAAGAGCCTCAGGTGCTAAATCAAGCCTGTTCCCACCTGAAAACGCAGTCGGATCATTTGTTAAAATTGTACAAAGAATTCCTGTTAAGATTGTATTTACTGAGGATTATGACACTACAAAATACAATATTGTACCGGGAATGTCTGTTGTTCCGAAAGTAAAAGTAAAATAAATCTATACACTAAATAAGGAATATCGGATATTTTTCGATATTCCTTTTCAATAAAATATAAATAACATAAAGAGGGAAAATGTCAGAAGAAGTTGCACAAAATATCGCCATACAAGATGACGATGATATGAAATATTTACCGAAAAATCCTTGGATATCCGCAATTCCTACGTTGCTTGCGGTATTTATATATGTAATTGACGGAACTATAGCCAATGTTGCCTTGCCTCACATGGCTGGAAGTTTTTCTGCAACACGTGATGAGAGTATGTGGATTTTAACCAGTTATCTGATTGCGAGTGGTATTATTATCCCGTCAGTTGATTTTTTCAGTAAATTATTAGGTCGTAAGAACTTTTATGTAATAAGTATTTTGCTTTTCACGGTAGCCTCTTTATTGTGCGGTATGGCAAGAAATCTTGGCGAAATGGTTTTATTCAGAATATTACAAGGTGCAGGTGGCGGCGGAATATTACCGATATCTCAAGCCGTTATGATGGAGAGCTTCCCAAAAGAACGACGCGGTATGGCAATGTCAGTTTTCGGAATGGGGGTTATTATTGCTCCTATCGTTGGGCCTGTTTTGGGTGGTTGGATTACTGATAATTGGTCTTGGCCTTGGATTTTTTACATAAATATTCCGTTTGGTTGTTTGGCTGCAATTTTGGCACATAAACTTTTGTTTAATCCCCCATATTCTCGTCGCCAAAAAAATGTTAAAATGGACGGTTTGGGATTTTTCTTTCTAACTGTTTGGTTGTTGTGTTTGCAGGTATTTTTTGATAAGGGTAACAATGCAGACTGGTTTAATGCAACTTGGATTTGTTGGATTTTTGCTATTTCTTGTATTTCGGGAATTTGTTTTTTTGTTTCTCAAATTGTCAGAAAAGACACTCTTGTTGATTTAAGTGTATTTAAGGATAGAAACTTTGTAATAGGTACATTAATTCAAGTTGTAATGCAAGCTGTTTTATATGCTTCATTGGCAATTTTACCTCAATTTTTGCAAAGTATGATGGGATATACTGCATTTTTAAGCGGATATTCAATGATGCCAAGAGGTTTGGGCAGTATGACAGCTATGATTGTTTGTGCATTAATAGCGGATAAAGTAGATAAAAGAATTCTTGTTTGTACCGGTTTATTATTTTTAGGTAGTGCAGGATTGGTGTTTGGTTTTTTAAACTTACAAATATCCAGTATAAATATTATGATACCAAATTATATAATGGGACTAGGTATGGGCTTATCTATGGTTCCTATAATAAATTTATCATTAGAGACTTTGTCAAATCAACAAATGACAAATGCAAGCGGTTTACAGAACTTGTTAAAAAATATTGGAAGTGCAATAGGAACATCATTAGTTGCAACAATGCTTACAAGGTTTGCTCAAATGCACCAATTTATGATGGTAGGTAAATTGAGTGAATTGAATCCTGTATTTGTGGAGAGGGTTCAGACAACGACGTCCGCACTTTCGCAGTATACGCATATTTCGGTTGCAAAACACATGGCAGAATATTCTCAATACGGTACGCTCATAAAACAAGCAAGCTTGTGGGCATTTATGGATTCATTCAGAATATTCGGGATTTTATGTTTTATACTTGTTCCGTTGTTGTTCTTGTTTAAACGTCATAAAAATTTAAATTAAATTTTTTTAGCAATAACGATTAATGGTGCATAAGTTAAACATACTGAAGGATAAATCTTAGAATATTTGTCACAAAAGGTTTTCACGTCTTTTATTGTCCAAGTATTTTCAGATAAAGAATTCACGCCGGTATTTTTCATGTGCGCTAAGAGTTCAAGCGGGGTATTAAATTTTAATTCTTTTGTAAAATTTTCAATGTAGAGAATTTCAAAACCGTTATTTTTTAAAGTGTTTTCAATTTCATCGGTAGATTTATATTCTAAAGTCAGACCTGTAAGTTCTTTTATTTCTTTGTAGTTTCCTTTTGTGAATGTTGAAAAAGCCAATATGCCCTGATTATTAAGTTGCGTGGTTAAAATTTGCAATGCTTTATCAAGATTTTCAAACCATTGAAACATTGCATTAGATATAATTAAGTCTGCTTGTTTTGCAGTTTTGATTTTCAAGGCATTTCCGCATAAAAATTGTGCCTGCGGGATAGATTTTTGAATATAAATTTTCGATTTTTCGATTAAATCATTGGCGTAATATGTTTTAAAATGAAGATTCTGTGCAATTTGTGTTGTTAAAATTCCTGTGCCGGAACCGAGTTCAAGAATAGTATCATAATGATTTTTTATTTTACTCAGTTTAGTCAACATTTTAGATGCCATCGTTTTTTGTACAACAGCATTTTTATCATAATTTTGCATACTTTTTTCAAATTGTTTTTTTATCTGTTTATTATTTATTTGCATTGTATAATCTCATTCCAATCCGTGAAATAGAAAAACGGGAAATGTCCGTATGGAACAGTAATTATCGGAGTATTGTTTTTATTATGGCTTGCAATTTGATTTTTCGGCGGAATAATTTTATCATAATCACTCACTATCGCTAAGTCATAAAACTTTTCACAGCTGACAGAATTATTTTTAATCAAATTATATAGATTTTCAAGCTCGGTTACTCTATCTTCGATTTCGCGTCTTACCGGATATGTGTTATAAAGGTTGTATTCTTCTTCTGTTAAAAAAACATTTTGATAAAATTTACCTTCCAAACCCTTTTGGGCATGTTTTAGTGTTAATTCAAATGTTTTAACAGGAATTCCAAATTCATTATCAACAGGAGAAATTGTGCCGTTGATTGCAATTTTGCGGTCAAAATTTTTGAATAATTCTTGATGCAAATATGCAACAAATACTCCCATTGACCACGTTATCAATATTTTGTTCTCATACTCGGTTAAGTTTTTTAGGTCTTCGGGTACAAATTGAGTGTTGTAATCATATACAAACAAAACGTCATAGCCATTTGTACCTAATGCAATAAAAGGATAATAATCAAAACTCCAGCCTGCACAAAATACTACTAAGTTTTTATTATTTTGTTTGTTTAGCCAGTGGCATTTCATTTATTTTCTCCTTTAAAATATTTAATTCATATTCCTCGATATCTGCACTTAAAGACAGTCTTATGCGTGAAGTCCCGACCGGTACTGTAGGTGGTCTTATTGGTAGGGTAAAATATCCGTTATGAAATAATATTTCACATAAGTCAACAGTAGCTTGATTTTCTCCGACAACAACCGGAATAATATGGCTGGAACTGTTAAAATTTTGGGCGATGGAAAGCATTTTTTCTCGCTTATTTTTTGTTTGCGGTAATTTCTTTTCAATAATCCATTTTGTAAATGCAATGTTAATTGGTGGTAATGCGGTTGAAAATATAAAAGAGCGCGATTTATTTATCAAAAAGTTGATTAAAACTTTTGAACCTGTAACAAAAGCTCCCATTGAACCGATAGCCTTGCCGAAAGTGCCGACAATTAAATCAATTTCTTCTAACAGTCCAAGTTGTTCACAAACTCCGAGTCCGTTTTCTCCAAAAACTCCGAATGCGTGGGCTTCATCAACTATTATATTACATTCATATTTTTTCTTTAAATCTACAATTGTTTTGAGATTTTCAATATCTCCGTCCATTGAAAATACGCTTTCGGTAATTATAAAAGCATTTTTATAATTTTTACGTTCTCGAATTAAAAGTTTTTCTAAGGCTTCCATATCGTTGTGAGGAAATCTGAAAAATTTACCTTCTGATAATCTCATTCCATCGATTATGCTGGCATGATTAAGTTTGTCCGAGAAAATGACATCACCTTTTTGATTAAGTGCACTTGATATCCCGACGTTGGCATGATATCCGCTATTATATAAAAGTGTTGCTTCTTTTTTATAGAGTTTTGTCAAAAGTTCTTCAAGTTCTTCATATACCGGTAGTGTGCCGGTTAATAGTCTTGCCGATGCACTTCCAAATGTGTAATTCTCTTTTGCATATTCTAAAAATTCTTTTGTAATTTGTTTGTTATCTGCAAAATTAAGGTAATTATTTGAGGATAGATTTAATAGTTTTTTATCTTTGAAATAAATGTATTTTTCATCTTTGGCGGTATAATTTTTTATTTCTCTGAAATGCGAATGAGATTTTAAATCTTCGAGAATTTTTTTGTAATCATCATACATTTTTATACCTCAAGTTCCAGTTTTTTACCAAGAATGTGTAAAATATTTTCAAGTCGTTTTTTGTCGTGAGTGTACCACCAACCTATAAGTGTTTCAAATGCGGTTGCTTGTCTGTAATCTGCTTGAATATTTCTTCTTCCGACAGGTATGGGTAAATTTCTTGCTCTGCGTGTTATTTCAATTTCTTCTTCTGTTAATTGTGATTCAAGAAAATGTAAAAGTTCACATTGGCAAGATGTTTTTACATAATCTGTTGTAATTTTATGAAGGTGTTTTGAATTGTTTGTTCTTTTTATTGTGATTTCTCTGATAAAAAGTTCCCAAACCGCATCACCCAAATATGCGTAATTTCTTAAATTTATATCTTCCATACATTGATATTACTACAAATATGTCTTATTGAAAATTTGTTTGATTAATGTAAGAATGCACTCAAATAGGAGTTTATATGAAAAAATATCTTTTTGGGTTATTGTTGTGTTTGTTTTTTGTTTCTCAAAATGTGTCGGTAGGTTGTGAAACCAGTTCAAGTCTTGATTGCGCTTGTGAAAATACTACTGTTTATAAAAAATATGTGATAAATATTCAACGAAACCGAGAAATTATAGATAATGCTTTGAACTTAAGTGATGAACAAATAAAAATTCGCAAGGAAATTTTAGAGCAAAATGACATTTGTTTTGAGGAAAAGATTTTAGATATAGAGCAAGAATGTGCAAGGTTATCTGCAATGAAAAAAGCTAATGTAAGTAATGTTGAAATCCGTAAGCAAAGAAAAATAATACAAAATAAGCAAAAACAAATTGAGGATTTGTTGCACAAAGAAAATAAAGAATTTTCAAAGTGTTTGACAAAAGAGCAGCGTGCAAAGTTGTATAATATCGAAAAATTGGCTCGACATGATTACAAAAAAAGTTGTAAAAAAAATAAAGATTACTATAAAACGAATCCTCAAATGCAAAAGTTTGGCAATCCT
>CAMGGL010000122.1 GCA_946055575.1 uncultured Candidatus Melainabacteria bacterium | reverse complement strand
TACTACAGCACCATTATTATTTATTTTATGCAATATATCAGTAATTATTTGTTTTCGATTGTTTCTTTTATTTATAAGTTTAAATTTTAATTCTTTTGACTTTATTGAATAAGCACTACGAATAGAGTCAATTATCTGTGATGCTGTACATTCATCAATATCAGTTGCGGCATAAGAAAAAAATTCTTGATCCGAGTTTAACAAATCATTGCCTGTAAACCCTGATTCGTCCATGTATATTAATTTTACCATAATTCATCCTATAAATTCTACTGATTATGAAATATAGTCCTAGTCTTCCGCAAAGAAATCCTCATCAAGTTTTTTGATTTCGATTTTACTTTTAATTTGAACTCCTATGTTATGTTTTATCATTAACTTAGTAAGTTCATTGCCATTTATAAGTCTTATTACCAAACCTTTTTTAGAGGCATCTTCTGCTTTTTTCTTGGCTTTTTCGTCAAAATAACTTGTTGTTATAAAAACACCTTTACGTACGGGAGAACAGCTTAATGCTCCGGCAAAGTTTTGCATTTCTTTCTCATTAACCTTATTATCAGAATATCTTTTAGCTTGTAAGTATATTTTTTCAAGACCTAATTCATCTTCATCAATAATTCCGTCAATCCCACCGTCGTGACTTAATTTTGTCATAGACCCGACACCATAATTCATCTTTTCCATAAGATTTAAAACGATTTCTTCAAACCTTACTGGATCTACGCTTTTAAGTTTTGACAATAATTCACTTTGTAAATTTTCTTTATAAGAATTTTGAACAAAGTCAAGCATTTCATCTGGAGTTTGTACAGTTTCTATTTTTTCAGATTTACTCTCAACTTCATTCGAATTATCAATATGTCTAAATTCTCTAAATGATTCATACTGCTCTAAAAATTTGAGATTTAATTTATCTAATTTCGACTTAGCAATCTTCATCCCTTCTGCTGTTATTTTTGAAGTTGCTCTTTGTGGAGATTCTATTAATCCGGCTTTCTTTAAATATGTTCTTGCCCAAGCAATTCTATCTTTGAAAACTTTTTTAGGATTATTTGCATATATTCTGTTTCTTTCTTCTTCTGTTAGATTTAATTGATCAGCAATAGTATTGGTAATATCTTCCCCAGAACGCTCAACCCCATCGCTGAGAAGCTTAAGAACTGGTGACATTAATTCATCATATGTTGGAATAGCCATACTTAACTCCTTTTTTCTTTAGGGTATCACAAACATGGATTTGAACATATTTTGAACGGCTATAAAACGGAGTTTGAATTAATTTGCCGATTTATCCATTCCATAATTACTGAGACAAGGTATTCTTGTTCGGTTTGGGTAAGTTCTCTGTGTTGAGGGAATTTGTGCCATTTTTCGATACAACCACGGCAGCATGTTGCGGTTGCGTGTTGAGCAATAAATACAGGGTGTCCCCGCATTGGGGTTTGTTTACCATCATTTACCGGTTCTGCCGGAGCTACTCTATTACGAATAAAATCGCAAGCATGAGAATAAATCGTATCAAGACCTTTTTCTTTGATATATTCAAGTTCTTTTGCTCGAAGCTTAAATTTGCTTCTGAATTTTGATTTTACTAATCTGTCTATGATCTCCATATTTGCACGATTAAATTATTTTTTATTTGCTTGAAAAGATGTTGGTATCAAATTAAAGTTTTCAGGGATGCTTCCTGCTATTTTGTAATATTTCACTTTAGAACAATCAGAACTTAAAGAATATACTCTATAAATATAAAAAGAATCGCTATGTTCTTGCGAAAACTCAACTTCGTTTATGGATACATCAAAGGGTTTATTAATACTTCCTGTTGTTGTTTTTACTTCTATAAAGATTTCTTTTTCTTCTCCATTAGGCAAAATATCATAAGATAAAATATCATAGCCTAAACCATCACCCTTATCTTTAGAATCCCAATTAACTTTCTCTGATAAATCATCCCTTCCAAAATCATTCAATTTTTGTTTTTCAATGGCCAGAATAATTTGTTCACCTGTATCACCAGCAATTTTCTTATTTTTGTTACTTTTAACATAATCTCTTTTTACTGGTCTATATTTTCTAGGTTGAGATGACTTCTTTCTGATAGAAACTTCTGGAGGTTGTGTTTCTACAACGATATCTGTAATGTTGGTTGGAATTTCAAAACTAACATCATCATTATCATATTCGATTTTATCATCAGATATTTTACTTATATCAATACCATCTACATTATCTTCCGCAATCAATTCATCAATCATAAATGGGTTATCAGATGAATTTTGAAAAGGGATTTCTCTTTCTATAAAAATCACACCACGACGTTCTTCTTCAAAAAGTTTTTCTAAGCCGATTCCATCTGGCCAATTATCCGGCAATATATCTACGTCAAAAAATCCTGCGTAATATGAATTTGTTGATGTTTTAAGAATGTATATAGTTAGATTTTCTGTTACATTTGAAAAGTCCGGGTCATTTTCAAAGTCAGGTTCTGGGAAGTTATTATCTGGTGACCATGCCGGATGCTTGTGCTTTAAATTTTGTCTTGATATTTTGTAATTTTTTCTATTATGTCTAGGTTCAAATTCAATTTCCTGATGAATCTTTCTATTTCCTAATACTGAGACATCAATAACAAAAGATGGTCTATCGTCACCAACATATGTAGACGGAATTGTTCTGCCACCAGTAGAAAATTTGGCAAATTCTTCCGTTGTAATACCAGTAGCATCAATATATGTCTGCCCTCCTCCTGTTTCTGGTTTATCAATATCGTACATTTTTTTAAAATCAGAAGGATTTAATTTTCTATATAAAATTGCTTTAATATATTCCATGACTATACCTATTACTTGTATAGTTCAATTATATATTCCTGAATTTTATTAGGCAATTCGCTTTGATTACTTCTAAACCTTTTATAATCTATAGTAGATACTGTCGTTTCCCCAAATTGTTCGAGGAAATCAACTAATTCATTTATGGATAAGAGACCATCTTCGCTATAACTAATTAAGAAACACGGGCAATCCATATCTTTAATAACTTTTTTAAAAGAATCTCTTATTCGAGTTTTTGTACAAAATTTTGAATGTTGATCCCACCAATCTCTTAAACCACTTTTCCCTTGCGCTATTGGATTGTCACCTCTGGCAATAGTTTCTAATATATGATAATTTGCAGCATACTGGCGCTTTGTATATGGAGGATCTATATAGCATAAATCTGCTTTAATATTTTTTGCAACATCCTCTGCGAAACCCTGCATAACTTTATTATTTGTAGAACCTATATTACAAAATTCTTGCGGTTCCAAAAAAATATCCTCAATAGAATTTTTTGTAAATTTAGATAAAAAATACCCATATGTCCCAGATATATTTGCGACCTTATTTACCGCCATAATTAAAGTATGCTTTAATACTGCTTCTTCATTTGAATTAATTTTTTTATTTTGAATCCAGTTCTCAAGTTCTTGTCTAATGGCATCTATTTTTTTTGCATTTTTAGATGTAAAATATTTTCTCGGAGGATAGCCATTATTTGGAATTCCCTCTGGGGAAAATTCATTATAGAAATATCCTTCTGTCCCTTCCAAATTGTTTAAATATGCAAGAATAGATTCATACATACTCATTCCAGCTATTTTTAATGATGTTAAATTTTTGAATTCAGGGCTTTTGCTATTTAACAAATTTGTAATTAAATGACATTTGCTATATGTCATCATGTCAGAGGCAATAACATTATAACCATTTTTCCTGTATTCTAGTGATACCATACCAGTCCCAGCCATAATATCTGCTACTGTTCCGGATTTACCAATAATGTCTTTAGTCTTTCCAATTATATAATCTAATAATTTTGATTTATTTCCTATATATCTATACATTTCAATACTTCATATGATTAATTGCACCTAAATTAGGCAATTTATTTATTTCTGTTTTTATTATTTCAATATCATTATCAGTTAAATTATAAAGTTTATAAATTAAATTTTCTATCTGAAAATCAATATCTCTTGAATAATTATTTATAATTTTCTTTGTTAAATTTGCTATTTCTAAACATATATCCATGTTTGTATTATCAATTTGTCGTATAGGTAAGCAAAATACTACTTCTTTTGTAAAATATGGATGAGATTTCCATTCATTTTCACCAAAAAGTTTTAAATAATAATAATACATTACTCTTGAATTTAAAACACCTAAATAATATTCAAGAGGAATATCATTTTCTTTTATATAATTACAGGAATAAACTGTTTGAGAAATATAGGTACTATCATAATCTATACAAGCATTTATTCCCAAACCAGTTTTTCTAATTAAAATTTTAGGAGGCATATAAATATCTTTACTTTTATAATCAATACCTTTTTTATTTTTAATTATATACTTATTACCTTTCAGATAATAACGTTGTATATTTTCACCAACATAGATCTTTGTATAATTATCCTCTTTTGAAGTACTAATAACAGATTCAATATTATTTTCACTAAATTGAAAAATCTTTGAACAATTTTTACAAATTTTACTTCCTGCATTAATTTGTTTTTTTGAAACACCTTGTGCTATTCCACAATATGGACATTCGACAACTAGACCTTGTTTGGATATTTCTACTCCTCTATTAAATTTAAAAATCGAATTCCAATCAATTTTATTTTGTTCAATTTTTCTTATTAATAATTCTTCTTGTTCTTGCGTATCAATATCAAAATTATAATTTAAGTTATTACAAAACCTATCTTGTTTTACAAAGTGCGCAACTTCTATATAATGTCTATAAATATCAATATTATTACTAAGATAATCTTTTCTTGCATTAGTCGCAAGCCTAAAACATTTAGTTTTTGTTAATTTTGTTGGTTTGCATTTTTTTGTGATTATAATGGTAGTTGCCCTATGGACACCTTCAAAAATTTTTTCTCCCAAACGAGCAATAACTTTTATTGATGATTTTTCTAGAAGTAATTTTCTTAAATTACTTTTTTCATCCGAAAACACTGAATCTGGAAGAATAAAAGCACAATATCCGTCATCTGCAACAATATTAAGACACAATTCTATAAACAATTCATAGCTGTCATATTGTCCTTTACTTAGTGTAAATCCATGCTCTAATAAAATATTTTTATCATAAATTCTATTAGAACTCCAAGGGGGATTTGAAATAATAAGGTTAGGACTATCAAACTTTAATTTCCAAAAATGTTCTGTAGATATTTGATTTGTAGGCAAAATAGAATCAAAAGAATCAAATATAAAATGTCTACCAGAATATAATTTTTTATTATTGTCAATAACATCCTTGTCTACATCTACACCAATAAAATCTATGTTAA
>CAMGGL010000121.1 GCA_946055575.1 uncultured Candidatus Melainabacteria bacterium | reverse complement strand
TGCATAAAAATTCTAATGTTGTTTATAGACTTTTCTTGTGTAATTTTCTATATATGGTGTATCTATTTCAAAAACATGTATTCTTCCCGGTCCCAAATCAACTGCAACTTCTCCTTGTGAAACTTG
The DNA here is from genome assembly GCA_946055575.1 of uncultured Candidatus Melainabacteria bacterium. GTDB lineage: Bacteria > Cyanobacteriota > Vampirovibrionia > Gastranaerophilales > Gastranaerophilaceae > Zag111. Next base: position 5,276 of record CAMGGL010000121.1, on the reverse strand, counting down.
GAATTTACTTTGTTCTCCATAATTTGGCAATAGGTTTTCAAGTTTTTGATTAGCTTTTAGGGATGGCACTTTTACTATTGCTGATACAGGTCTGTCGACATTTTTATTTGCTATTACAAGAAGTGTTTTGCCGTGTCTGTGACGAGCAAATGCAATAACTTGATCTAATTTATCGAATTTTTTATCAAGGACAATGTAAGAGCCTCTGTTTATTATGTTTGCGTATTTATCTCGGAACTTAAAGGTTTCAGTCATAAATGCGCCGATAGCAGGATCCTTACCGCCCGGTTTTCTTGACAGGTTAAATATGTCGAGTTTTCCCAGATGGACTTCCATTTTGTTTTTATCTGTAAAACTTGAGTTTACTTCTTTGTTGGCGTAGGTGTATCTATACCAATCTCCTGTTTGGTATCCGTCAACATAATATGGATTTACCATCGGTAATGTTGCTTGAAGCCCAGCGGTAAGATTACAGAACAACTCTCCTCCGTTGTGCATAGGTGATAAATCATCGTGAGTTGCAAAAGAGCCTATCAGAGATTTACCCTTTTCCAATCGGTATGACATGTTTAAGTTATCTATCACGTAATCGTGCAGCATTTTAGCGGTAGGCCATTCGTGGAAAATGTGGAATTGTCCGTAATATGAATCAAAACCTGCCCGAAGTGAGTCTTCAGGTCTGTCGTAAGGCATATTAGCCTGAGGTGAAGCATCTTCATAAGTGTATGTTTCCGCTAGCCACGCAAATTCAGGATCTCGTTTTCTCGAATATGGGATTAGAATATCCCAAAATTCGACAGGTTTTGCCCTTGCTACATCTGCTCTTATTCCGTCAACACCTGCATCAATCATCATATCAACGAATTTTCTGTGGTATTCAAGTAATTCAGGGTTAAGAGTTCTGATGCCTTCATCTTCCCAAGGTTGAAACATTCTGATATCTTCCCAACCTTGCGGAGTTTTTGCGTAACCGTTGCGTTCTATAGCCATTAAGTCAGGTCTTGCGTAAAACAAGTCACATGATGCGCAGCTCGGCATATCAACCATTACTCGAATTCCTCTGTCATGGCAAGCATCAACAAATGCTTTAAATTGTTCTTTATCCGAGCGTGGATCATTTTTATCAATAAGCATAGGGTCAATTTTTAATAAATCCAAAGGTGCGTAAACCGAACCAGCTGTGCCTTTTGCGTCTATTGCTCCCGGCGGATTAATTGGTAAAACATGTAATGTATTAAATCCTTGTGCTTTAACTTCATCTAATCTTTCTATAGCATTTAAAAAAGTCCCGTGTATTTCATTACCGTCAATGTATTCGTTGTTGTTGGTGTCTTTTGCGTTGAAAGAACGTGGAATTATAGCTAATATTTTGGCATTATTAGTTAAAAATAAAGAGCGTAAGTCGTTTTTGTATGGTTTATGCTGTTCTTCAGCTATGGTGCTAACTGGTTTAACCGCTACCGAATTTATCACAGCAGTATTTTCTAAAAATTTAGATAATAAATTTGAACTGCCGGATGGCTGAGTACTGGTTTGTGGTTGAACCTGCCGGGTTTGAGGCTTTTTGTGAGTTTTAAGCAGGTTAGTTGTAATATTATCACTTATCGGTATATTTATCATATTACTTAGCCTCCTGAATTTTTTTCAAGTCTTTTGTTTTACCAAAGAAGAATTGAGAAATCAAGGTTACTCCAATCAAGCCTGCACCAAGTTTCCCAACCATTGAGAACCACTTTTTACTGTTATATGTATTGTTAAATAATTTATTAAACATCTCGTCAGGTGAACATCCCATAAGTATAAATTTGAATAAAGATGATGATTGATGTTCCTGACCGTTTACAAGATGATACATTTTTGCAAAATACTTATCTCCGCCGATGTACTTGAGTGCATCTTCTCTGTATCGCATAAAATCTTCCAATAATGACGGATTTTTTAATTTTTCAGCAATATCAGGATGAATTTCGCCGTCAAACATAAGCTTCATTACTCTGTCAAAGTATTCGTTATCATTTGATTTTTCTACCAACTCTTTTATCGGACGTTTTCCAAAGTATTTATTTTTCACTTGACCTTTATCGTCAATTTCGATTTGTGACAAATCATTTTTATCAGGATACAAATATCTGTTTTGGAAGAGTTTTACTGCGGTATCAGATGTATGACCTTCAAGAAGTGTTACTTTTGCAAGTTCCACCGCTTCTTCTTTAACTTCTCTGCACATTGTACTTGGTAGAATATCATCCAACTTATAACCCTGAGATATTCTGTAATATAATGATGCTGTATCAAGAAGTCTGTAGAACGAATATTTAACACTTTTTATCCTGTCTGTTACAAAATTCATATAAAGATGTTTTAGTGAGGTTTCGCCCCAAACATCATGCCCGGCAAGACTGGTCGCCGTTCTTTGCATGTTTTTGGATTTTAATTGATCTGATGAGTCGTTAAATGTTGCAATTACGTTTCTATGGTACAAATCACCCTCTCTATAATCTGTATTAAGAAGTGAATTCATTTTGACTTCAAATTCTGAAAATACTCTGCCGAATTCTTCTATAAAGCTACCAAATGCCTCTTTATCGGCAGCAACTGTTTCTAATTTATTTCTGAGAATTTTACTTGACAATTCTCGGTCATATTTTGCGGTTTCTATTTCTTTTGGAGTGAATTTGAGAGCTTTCATAAGTGATTCGGAAATTTCATTCCAAGAATTTGCAAGTACTGTTTCCTGACTTTGAGCAACTTTTATATACGCAAATTGGTCAAACACTTTGCATTTAGCTTTTACTGAATTTAGTATTGAAGAAATTTCTTTCAGCGATTTTGCAATATCATCGGTAATCGTTGCTGCTGACTGAGTTTTAAATGCTCCCTGCAATGCCGTATCTTTACCGTGTTGAAGTGATGAACCTAATGTTCTAAATTGTAATCTTATTTTTTTAGCTTTTATGCTGTCATCATTTCCTAAATATTTATCAATTTTTCCTTCTATAAGGTTTTGAATTACTTTTGTTGATTCGGAAAATTCTTCCATGCTTCCGTTCATCATATTTTTGTTGGTAAATTCTTGTTTTAATGTCTCTATATCAGGAATAATTTGATCTAATTCCTCTGAGCTTAGTCCTAATTTGGAAAAATGTGCAGAAATTGCTTTATGAATATTTCCAATAGCATCTTCTGATAGAACATGTGCTCTGTCAGGTTTGAGCATAATTTCTAAATCTTTTCGAATAGAGCTTGTTGTGACAGGGTCAAGGTCGTCAGATATATTGTTAACGATTTTTTCAAATAATTCAGGTGAAATCGGTTTACCATTATTGGATTTTAATAGCTCATCCAGTTCTTTTTCATTTGCGGAAAAATCATATTTTTTAACTTCTTCATTAAAGTTTTTCATTAAATTATCCGCTTTTATATTCATTTGACCGTCAACATAGCGTAACACCGGTTTTTCAAGAGCGTTACACATTAAAGCACTTAGTATCGGCGTTGCAAAACCTGCCGTTAGCATCCACATTGTATTGTTTTGGAGTGCAATCTTGCGCATTTTTTCCTGAATATAATCTCTACGGTTTGGAATATCTTTAGGAACTCCCATTCTGTCTCCGATTTTATTTATTTCTTTGTCGGAATACAAGTCCCAAGGTATGAACTGATGATCTTGATAGAACATCTTTTTCTTACCCTCGTTATCTATGTATTGTTGTCGGATATTTACACCGTGTATAAGGTATGCCGGAAGTTGTAAAAATAACTTTGGCCACACATCCATTGCTCCGAAAAATGTTGCTAAACCAATAAACTCAAATAATTTCTTTGTCGGTGTTTGTCTTCTTGTTAGCAGGTAACTTGCTATTGCCAAACCTCCAATTTTCATTCCGACATCATTCAGTCGTCCAAGCTCGTGGTCATTTGCTGTACCTTTAACCGCGTGTTTAAAAGCTCTGCAGTCATACTTGATATCACTCCACACTGTTGCCGGAATATCAAAAAGCCCGGTTCTAACCAGCTTCCCGTTACTCGGTAACGGTTTTATAAATGTTCTGTTAGCAAGCTCTCTATGTACGTCAAAATCTTTTGACGCATTGTTTTGTGGTATATTATTTTTGTCTAAGTATGATTGAATTAAATTAGTTCTCATCTAACACACCACACTTTCTTTGTTTTTATCAATTACATCAACATGTTTCGGTTTATTTGTGATGTGAACTGAATTTAGTACCCCTAATATTGTTGCTAGTGCTGCAATTCCAACTAACCCCTTTCCGGCATGCTTTTCAAAAGCATTTTCTGCATTAGGTGCAGCCTTGCATAATGATTTCCAACTGTCTACAAAACACTCTCCAAAAGTTTTAAATTGGGAGAAAAATTCTTTTGGCTGCCAGAATTTTAGTGTTGCGGCTTTGAAATACGGCTCCATCGGCTTTTGAAACGCTAGTGCAACTCCGACAGCTGCCCATAAATATGAAGAAATACTTTTTGCAAGTTTTGTTTTTACCAAAATTTCTTTATAAATAGGCTTGACTTCTTGATCGGAATCGTTTAAATCTTCGCCTAAGCCGTTCTTTTTGGCAATTTTATCAAAACGGTAGTTTAATTTTTCACCCTTTGAAGTGTCGCCGTACAACAAGTCCCATCTTGGGAAATCGACACTTTCACCGATTTTGTGATATTCGGTACTTGTTAAGTCGTCTTTTTCGGATTCTTGCAACCTATAGTTGACTTTTGCATAAGGTAATTCTGTATCAACGCCGGTTTTCCATTTAACAGGATAGGTTATAAAGTTTTTTGAAAACTGTTTAAATATTCCGTATAGAACAACTCCCAAAGCCATAGGGTGTCCGAGTTTTTGAGCCTTTGTTTTGGAAAAATGAGGGAAAACTTTGTTTGTTCCGTTAAACACGCCAATTAAGGTCCCGCTTCCAATAAGGTATGGAACAATTCCCATTGTCAAAAACTCGTAAAAATTTGAATTTTTACTACCGGCAAGCCCTCTGGATGGGTAAACAGTAAAAGCTTTTATAGTTTTTTCAAGACTAATTCTGTTCCTTGTCGATATGTTATTATTCTCTAATAACGTATCCTTGTCATAAGGCTCTGATTTTTTTGGCTCCACACTATTTTGACCAAATTTTATACAATTCTCGCTATAATCCCTAATTGGTAATATCATGGTATCTCCGTATCATTCATCATTAGAATACATGTCAAGATTATTTTTTGTTAGTTTCTTGTTTTATTTTTTGTGCTGCTTTTTTTATTCTATCCTT
>CAMGGL010000120.1 GCA_946055575.1 uncultured Candidatus Melainabacteria bacterium | reverse complement strand
CTCAAACTCGGACTGGGTTTGAATGTTAGCAAGGATAGAAAAAGGATAAAAACTTCATCAGTGGTGGGAAGATATTGTTGACTTAGTTTTTGTTGGGCAGGTATGCCCAACCGACAAACCCATTGCAAAAAGATACATGTCATTACGAGGAGGGCAAAGGATTGCCCGACGAAGTAATCCAGCTTTTTATTACATTAATTTTAAAAAGTATATTTTATTCTGGTTTTGAATTATTAAACAACTGGATTGCCGTGCCCTGACGGGCTCGCAATGACAGGATTGTTAATATGTAAGTTGGGCTTTTAGCCCAACAAAAATAACGTTGGGGTAGAAACCCCAACCTACAGCCTATTGATTTAATTACAAAATATTGATAATATACATTTGTGAATTATGAAAATAAAATCAAAGATAGGGTTTTATATCAATGGGAAATAAAAATAACAAAAAAATAAGTATTTTGTACGCTATTATTTTTATTTTATTAATATTAACATGTGAAATTTTGTTAATAAATATTCGTTATATTTCTACAATTATACTATTTGTTGCGATATTATTGTCCATTTCAATTTATTTTGTTTTTGAAAAATATTATTATGATTTGAGTAAAAAAGCTAAATTTTTAATAATTTTAACAACTATATTTTTCTTAGGTATTCTAATAGAAATATCTCATTTCTTTATAGTTTTTCCAACAATTGTTGTAACTGAAAATTATGATAAGGCACTTGCAATTCAAAATTACATAATAAAAAAATATAATACATTTGCAGAAATAAATATTTTTAAAACAGAGCATGTTCTTTCTTTGCACACATTTAGCCATAGAAAGTTTGATAAAATTGCCATTGGAATTGCAGATAGTGATTTATTCGATGATTCTGTTAAAATTGGCATTTACTACAAGTATTCAGATGATTCTGAAATTGCTAAAAAACGCTCTGAAACAAGTTTCAATAAAAGAGTTGAATTAATAGATGGGGTTGTATCCGCTAAAACCAAAATAATAGATAACGAAAATATAGTTATAGATATTCTTATTGATGAAAATGCAGATAAAGATAGAATTTATAAAATAGTTAACAATTTTTTCCCAATTGATAATACTAAAAAAATAATACATATAAACAAAAAATAATTCTCAGACTCTATGTTCTTTCTTCACAAACCGGCTGTTGTTTTACACAAACCTTAACCAGACCTTACCCTAGTAGGTAGGTTGGGCATACCTGCCCAACAACTTAAAAAAATCTCATTTCATCTGCCACTTTTTCTCAAACTGTAAGTCAATTTAAAAAGATCCTGAAACAAGTTCAGGATGACACACGTGTCAAACCTTAACCAGACCTTCACCCTAGCTCTCGCATATCTTAGGAGAGGGGAAATTGTAGCTTCATATTGAAAAACCGCCCAACAGGCGGTTTTTCTTAGATTGGTGTCTTAACTTAAAATCAAAGCTCCGACTAAAATTCGGAAAAGGTGGGATTTGAACCCACGGTACAGGTAACCCCATACAACACCTTAGCAGGGTGCCGCCTTAAGCCACTCGGCCACTTTTCCTTAGTGAGAAGTTTCTCTTGTCACATTTTATAGTCTATCATAAATATTTTTTTTTGAAAAGATGTTTAAAAAAAATTTTTCTAATGTATAATGTTTATAATTGTATGAGGTAAGTTATGATTGAAATGAAAGTTATGGGCATTGCCCTGGATACAAGAACAGGTTCCCCTATCGTAGTTTTACACGATACCGAAAACAGGAGAGCTTTGCCTATTTGGATTGGCTCTGCTGAAGCCAGTTCGATTATCCGAAAAATTGAAAACCTAAGTGTCACTCGTCCTATGACGCATGACTTAATTATCAGCATTATCGAAAAAACCGGCTATAAACTCACTAAAGTTGCTATAAATGACGTAGAGAAAGAAACCTACTACGCAACAATCTATCTTGAAGATAAAGACGGCAACGAAATGGAAATCGATTCTCGTCCGTCAGACGCAATCGCTATTGCTATCAGAATTGAAGCCCCTATATACGTGACCGCAAATGTCTTATCTAACGGTTCAGTATCCACAGATAGCGCAAAAGATGCTCAAGAAGCAGAAGAGTTTAAAAACTTTATACAAAGTATCAAGCCTTCTGATTTCGCTAAGTTAATGAAAGATAACGACCACCACGAAAGCGAACAATAAATCGGATTGTTAAATTTGTAAATTTATTTCAAAAAACTGAAAAATAAGCATGCCAATAAACTTTCTATATATGGAGAGATTTATATATGAATAATGCAATTGAAGAAATAAAAAGACAATACGCTCCCATTGTTCAACCGGTAAGACTGTTTGAAACAAGAAATAACAAACAGAACACGCCAAAAGAGCTATCTGAATTTATCAACACTATAAAAAACTCAAACAACAATCCGTTTCATCCGGACATTTCAAACTCAGAAAAAGGGAGATGCCTTGATGTAATGGGTTAATTACGCAATCCAAGTTTTATTCGGTGTTACATAACCGGCAAGAAGCGGATTTCCTGCAGCATCCTTTGTCGGAACACTATCAACTACTTGAGGAGCTCTTTCGTATGGTATTGATGCGTAACCGGATGTCTTATATGAGCCAACAGAACTTGTACCTGCAGATGATACAGGTGTGCCGACACTCGGTGTATATGCTCCTAATATTTTTCCAATTGTATTTCCCATAGTTGTCCCTATTTTTCCCTTATATATTATATAAGTTTATTTTCGGACAAAAATTGCGTATTTTTTATATATTATTAAGAAATATTAAGAAGAAATTATCTCAAAAAGAAATTATTACTGTAATTAGGTCGAAATACCTGTCTTTTAAAGTTCAAAACAGGCTGTTGAGTATAACTGTAAGGATTTCTTTTCTCTTTAAATTTTGACAGTCCGACTGCCGGAACTTCATCTTTGATAAAAAATTTTAACAATTCCATACTATACGCTTCCTTCTTTTTTTGTGTATAATGTTTTTAATGAGAAATAGCTAAAAGTCAAAAAGGAGATAATATTATGGCAGAAAAAGTTACGAAAGACATGAATATTTTGGAAATTGCACAAAAGCACCCTGAAAGTATAGAAGTTTTCCACAGATACGGCTTGGGTTGTTTAGGATGCGCCGCTGCAAGATTTGAAAACCTTGAAGCAGGAGCTAAAGTTCATGGTTACGATCCTGATGCAATGGTAGCTGATATCAATGCTTTGATCGAAGCTGTAGAATAATGAAATCAAGTTTCTTACTAAAAATGCGACGGATTTGAAAATCCGTCGCATTTTATATTTGAATTTCAATTATTATTTTTTCATTAGACCAGCCATCGTAGGAACATTTGAAGCTACATAAGGGACTGATTGTGCCGGCTGCGCATTTTGCTTTGCATTTGCAATATCTTCTGCTGTACGTTTTTCCGTCATCTTCTTGCAAGCTTTTGTTAACCATATAATTAAGCCCGGAACAAGTACAAAGGTTGAAATAAAGTTAAACGTACTATTGCAAGTTTTTGCGGTTTTCAACAAACCATTTGGTTTTTCAAACAGTTGATACAGGTTATTTATCAAAGAATTATTACTGTTGTGAGCAGATTTTAAAGCATCCTTAATATCAGTAACCGTAGCCTGTTCAAAGGTTTTTCCGTTAAAATCGCTCAAGATATTTTCTACAGCAGTCTTAATAGACTTATCATGAGTAAACGCTTTTTTAATGTTTCCGCCGCTCTTTTCGACAAACTCAATAAATCCGTTTATTCCACCTTTGTAATCTTTGAGGTTTGTATACTTAGAATCAAGTTCGGCACTTGACAATACTGCATGGCGAGAATTTCCAGGACTTAAGTAGTCAAGAACTTTTTGGAATGTATTTCTGCCATCCATATCCTTGCGATTAAGAGCCAAACCTGTCTGCTTAGTAAGCAAATCAGAGAACAATCTTGAGATAGCTTTCGCTCCGAAAAGCAAGGTTGTAAAACTTGTAACGTCTCTCAGGATAATTTCACCGTAATCATATTTATCTTGAGCTTTATTCAATCTTGGAGGAATACAAAATCCATATAACAATACAGGCATTGCCGCACCTGAGATTACAGGTCCGTTCAATTCAAAAATATCAGAAACTGATTTTGCAGTTTTATTGTTAAATACAGCATTTCCGACTTTGCCAACCATTGAGCCTAATCCGCCAAAAGAAACATCTTTGCCATTCACCTCTGGTGAATCTTTTTTTGCTGCGGTATTCGCTAATTTTGTAGGGTCAGCAGCCGTACCTTTTAGTGCAGGGTTACCCTTTTGACCGGCATTGTATATTTTCGGAATTTGAGTATAGAATGCTGCTACAAGTCCAAATAATCCCATATTTGTCAGAACTCTTGTACCCATTCTTTGATGAGTAAACGATTTTATAGCATCTTTAATCTCAACGTCAGCATTATTAGTAACAGCTTTTTTCAAACTTGAAACCGCATCTTTGTAGTAATTATCCAAAGCACCGACAAGTTCGCCGATACTGCCACCACGAAGTTTACCGTCAGTCGAGCGAATACTTAAAGCTGCCTCATTAACAGTTCCTCCGATTTTACCTTTTCTCAACTTCATGTAAGAATCTTCAATTGAACCGACTTGAGCAATCTTATCGTTTCGAATTTTTTTACTAAGAGATTTATCTGCATTGATTTCTTCAATTTGAACTTTCTTTTGAGCATAATCAGCTGCAATATTTTTAATTTCTTCTGAAGTTAGTTTTTCAGCATCAGGAAGATTTGCGTTCAAACTGTCTTCAAGCACATTTTCAAAAACTCGTTGATAGAACTGAACTTTTGGAGCGTTACCTGCTTTAATAGCTTCAAGATTATTTTGAGCAAAATCCGTAAAAGCATTATTAAAACCATTGATATAATTTAATTTTACATTATTACCTGATGCTAATTTATTAATTCCTTTCAAAGCCGCCCAAGGGATTAAAAAGGCACTGGGTCCAGTTATAAGTTCCCTTAAAAGTTCCTTTTGAGCCAAAGCCCAGTTATATTCACGAACTTGTTTTCCTTTTTCATCCAAAATCGGATTACCGTTTTCGTCCACTTTTTTGCTACCGCGAACAAGCCCCTCACCTACACGGGGGAGAATAAAACCTAAACCGTCTTGAATACAAAAAGCAGCCGCATAACCACCTTTTTCAATAAAATTCATCGTATCAACAATAGGATTTGTTCCGCTGAACGATACATCTTTTTTTGAGTTCTTGGCGATATTTGTTTTTCGCGCATTATTATTGGAGTATATACTTGGTATTATTGGTTTTACTGACATATTCCCTACAAATTTTCAAAATCTACTACACAGTAAAAAAAACAACAATTCGCTAATAATTGCTATTTTTTCGGGTAATGTTTCAAAAGTTTTACATTCATTAATGCAATTCTTAAGAACAAGTGTACTTATTATACTTAATCCGAGAAAAATTTTCAAGTAATTTACTACG
>CAMGGL010000119.1 GCA_946055575.1 uncultured Candidatus Melainabacteria bacterium | reverse complement strand
ACAGGAGTAAAAACAACATCCCAATTATTATTCATTAAAATGTTACTACCACTATAATAAAATTCATCGGGATTAACACCAAGTTTTAAAGCTATATCGTTTGAATGTTCTTGAATATAATAATTTCCAAGAATAATATAACCATTATTATAACCTTTTACAGATTTCCATTCGGAAGTTGAGAAATCATAAGCATATGAATAAGTATAACCACTATTGGACTTGATTAAGCAATAATCATTATTATTATAAACACCATAAGAAACAGTCGGTTCATCTCCCCATATATCATTAACAATTTTATAATAATTGTCATTATCATCAAAAGTTACAATATAAGGCTTATCTTCCTTAAATTTAGGTAATTTATTATAATTTTCAATTACTGACTTATCAAAACCATAATCGTCGGGATTAACATAAGTGATATCAGCATAAGCTGGAACATAAAAACAAAATAGACAAATTGTCAATGTTAATAAAAATAATAAAGTTTTTTTCATAATTTTCTCCTTTCTATAAAATTTAAAGGCAGGCGGAGAATTCCGCCCGCCTTTGGCTTGAGAATTTAAAATTATTATGTTATGCGGAACGAAGCATACCGAGAACAAATGCAATGCCTTTTCTAATCGCTATAAAACCAATAGCAGTCGGAATAACAACAGGCACCAAAGCGACAACCTCGTCAAGAACTCCACTAACAACTTGGGAAGTGATCACACTTGAAAGAACACTTTCAGCAGTAATCGCATTAAATATGTTCAACATCTCCTTTCTCTTTATTTTCTCTCTTAATTTGCGCAATTAATTTGAGAATGGATTTGAATGTATTTTTAATAGCACACACAAAGCCGTAAACGGCGAAGGCTATTAATACAACAACTAAAATTAACTCTGACATTATTTTGCCTCACTTTCGCTAAACATACTTGACATCCAATCACATAACGGTTTAATAAGCCATTTTATTGAAAAATCAAGAAGCAAAACAACAAGAGTAGAACCATTAATAATAAAAATATTATTTAATAACTGTATTTCGTCAGTAATAACTTCCATATTAATACCCCTATCCTATATAAACATATTTTGCATATTTACCTTTAACTTTAATATCAAGTGATACCAAATCACCGAATTTAATATCACTATCACAAAAAGCATCATAAGTATCATCATTGATATTTACCTTTACAAGTTCATCATCAACAAAACATAGAATTGTATTGCCTACAACTTTTTTGCCTGTATTCTCATCAGTAAAATCATAATGATATGCTTTTATAAAACGAGCTTCAATCATTAGTTAGCCCCCTTTCATCATTAATTTCTTTTGTGTTTTCCAAAGCAAAAATATAATCTTTTAAAGACTTGTTTTCTTTTTCAAGTTGCTCGATAACAATTTTGCATTTAAGAGCACCTTTGTTGAAAATAAACAAGGTTACAAGCAAAATGGCAACAAGAACTATCAAGCCCCATTCAATGAAACCAAAAGAACTTAAATGATTGCTAAGGATATTAAATAAATTAGACATAAAAAATGCCCCCTTTCTGCGTTTTAAGTCCGCCGACTAATTTGTGGAATAGGGCTGATAAGCTCAACCCTTTGGAAGCGTTAAATGCTCGTTGAAGCAACAAAATCATTTATACCTTTAATTACATTTACAGTTTTATTTGAATTACAAAGTTTCAAATCACATTCAGCAATACAAGTATATCCTGTATGCTCTTTATTTCCATTTCTAACAGGAACAGCTATATCATAATAATATTCGTTTTCGTTCTTAAAACTACTTATGCCTTTAATATAACCAATAAAGTTAATCATTGGAACACCGTAGGTTCTTTGCTTGCTATCAGTAAAAATAACTTTGTCGCCAAGCTTGAATTTTGGCTTTGTTGTATTTAACCAAAGCAAGTGTCTTAATTGATTTTTTCCTTTAAAATCACTATCTTGTAGCAATTCTTCAAATGCATTAATTTGTTTTTTTGTCATAATATTTAATTCCTTTCTGCGTTTAAGTGCGCCCACTTATTATTGAATTTGACTAATCCTAAAATAATGTTCATTATGTTCATAAACAAGCTCTTTAATTAAATTAAAAGATTGACGATATGTAGAATAATAGCCACATTGTAAAACAAACTCTGTAATCTCACGAAATGTAATTCTACTTTGTTTTGAATATATAAAATTACAAATAATTGAGAATTCATTTTCAGGTTTTAATTCATTTAAAGCATTTAAAGCGTCGGGAACAAGCGAGCCATAAAATTCATCAAAGTCATATTGAGCCTTTTGGGGATAATCTCTATGGGTCATATAGATAACATAAGATTTAAATGAACTACATTTTGAAATGAGGTTAGGTTCAATGTTTAGCTCTTTGCTGAGGGAATTTTTGTATCTCGCGTTTTCAAACTTAATGATGATATGATGATGAATTTTTTTAAAATCGCCTTTATGATATTTAATAGTTTTATTAACATCATTGAAAACATCATCTTCCCAAATATCTCTATCGTGTTTTATTCCGACGATAGAATAATTACTAATTAAGTTATTTAATATATTTAAGTGATCTTCGTTATCTTCGTATAATTCGAGAACGAATAAACGAGATTTTGGATTAGATTGAGATTTACTATTTGACATTTTAAAAACTCCTTTAATAAAAGATAAGAAATTTCTGTAAGAATAATATAACATATTTTGATATATATGTCAACATAAAATGACAAATTAATGTAAAAAATTTTTATAAAAGATATTTTAATGTAAAATAACAGAGATTAAATAAGAAAATAAAGTTTTTTTTGGAACTTGGCACAAAATTAAAAAAACAGTGTGCCAAAAATTTTTGGCTTAACCGTGCGATAAATTAAACTTTTAAAGGTTGACACAAGCGTTCCTATGTCGTAGTATAGGAACGCTTGATTATTACTTGTACCAAAAGACTATTTTATTAAACAGAAAGGACTGTTTTCCGGCTCAACTTTTTGTCTTTTATATCTCGCGCACTCCCCGTGCGCATCGGTCAATGAGCGCAAAAAGCTTGCCCGGTGCAGGTTAAGATATTTAAACAATTAAAAATTACAGAGAAAAGGCAAATAAAGGAAAATATTTTAAAGAAAAAAAGCCATGCATTTCTGCAAGGCTTTTCATTCTAAAAGTCATTTGAATTATCGTTGATAATGTTAAAGCATTCATCTATTGAACGGTTTACACTTTCTTCTACATAATGTTTACGAACACCACGAAAACTTTTACGAGTATTAATCGAATTATTATATTCTTCGGAATTATTTAACCAATCATCATCATTAAAGCCACTTTCTGACAAGTTCATAATAACTTTATATGTATCATAGGAATTATATAATTCATTTGAATGGACAAAACAGTAACGACCGATTTTTCTATATTTAATTAATTCTCCGTCTCCATTCATTATAGGCTCTTTTCGTGTTACAACAGTAAAACATTTCAAAAATGTTTTACACTCACGAACCTCAGTACAATGTAGCCTAATTGGTTTTGCAACATTAGTAAAAAAATGCGAAGTCATCATAATAAGCCGTCTGTTTTTACGATTTTGAGTTACAGTAGCAAGCATTCGTGGAGGAAAGTTTTTACTTTGTTTACTACTGAACCAGTTTTGGCACTCATCAATCGCACAAATAACACCAAGCTCACCATTATTATAATCAACAAGTTTTTTCCAATCATCAACAACCTCATCTTCCGTTTTAAGTCCATAATTAGTACAAACTTTAACAGAAGGATATTTATATTGTAATTCAAGTATATCTCTTGTCATTGCGAGTGTTTTGCCCTGGCCTTGCCGTCCTGTATACATAATAATACCATGTTCATTAAAAGCTCCGATTTTGCGATTATAGTAATTATCCCAAAATTGTCGAGGTAATTGAACAAAAAGTTTTGTTATAAGAGAAACATCAGCAGGTGGATTACAATGAGCAATTATCTCCCTTTTATTTTCTCCTTTTTTCTTTTTCTGTAAATATGCAAAATAAAAAGAAATAAAAACAATAATAAAAAGAGGAATAAGAAAGATTAAACAAGGCTCAAAAAATACCCAAAAAGTTTGAAAAATAGTTTTTAAGAAAATAAGAAACATAATATAATATCCTTTCAATATTTTTTTTAAAACATTTTTTGCGATTTTTTCCGCAAGTTTGCGGAAGAAAAATCGCAAAATAAATGTTTTAAATAAGTGGAATGATAGCCCATAATGTTTTAAATAAGGATATAATAACCCTAAAAGAAGCAAGAGAAATAACAACGATGATAATTGCTTTAACAGTTCCGAGAGGAAGGACAAGACCTATAAAACTCATAATATTCGAGAATAACTCGAGAAAGTCAGAACCAGGTAATATAACATCAATATTTGAGCCTTGCAATAGTGAGTATACCCACCATAATAAATTAATAATAATCATAAAAAAAACTACTCCTTGTCGTGAATTTGTTTAATTGTTACATCAGCACCATTTGAATTTGTATAATGTTGCGTTGTGTAATGACTTGTAACAACACCATTATCGTCAACTGTAATTGTTTCTTTTTGCGTTATATTTTCATAAGGTTCTCCGTCTCTTTCATCAAGATTTAAAAGACTTTCCGTTATCATACCTTCGCCGTGAATTATAGCAGGGAAGCGTTTAAAGAGTAGCCAAAGAAAAGATAACCACATAAAACCGCTTAATACCATATCACCATAAGGTTTGAACGGGAGATACCAAGACATATCAAGTATAATAGTATGTTCAGGGATTGAAACATAACTATTTTGAGCGGAAGCAGTTTTAAAAGTATATGTTGCAGATTGACCCTTTAAACTATTTAAAATTTGAGGTAAAAAATCATCTTTTATTTGATTAAAAGAACCTATAAATGTATCATTTTTTATTGCGGACATAACTTTATCAAATTCAACTTTATTATCATCACTCAATGGATTAGCAGAATTTTCAATACTATTGTGAACATCAATAAGTACATCTTTTAAAGATTTATTATTAAAGGTATTCCAAAAATTAATCCAACCCTTTGGAGCATTGCTCATATATTCCTCAATTGCAAGGTTATCAGTTTCGGATAAATTCCAATCATCGGGGTTCCACCAAAAATAGATATCAAAATTATCAACTAATTCTCCAAGGTAATTATAAATACCATATAATTCTGAGTCTATACTATCAATTTTAGACAAAAAGTTTGATTGCCAATGATTATTAAATAGAGTTATTTGATTTAAAATAGCAGAAACATTATTAGATATATCTGTTATGAGGCCTTTAACATCTTTAAAGTAAACTTCAATCCCTTTCTCAATGCGAGATAAACAATTATACAGGGTATTAATGCGGGCAATAATCCTATTAATTCCTTCAATACACCCTGCACCGTTGTCGTCTGAATTACTTTGGTCAACACGGTAACAGGGCGACGAGGAAAAAAATTTTTAACAGGAGTAAAAACAACATCCCAATTATTATTCATTAAAATGTTACTACCACTAT
>CAMGGL010000118.1 GCA_946055575.1 uncultured Candidatus Melainabacteria bacterium | reverse complement strand
TAATTCTTATTTTACTTGCCATTAAAGCCATTTTGTAAATATTTTTTAATATACATAGTAAATTAGTCAAAAAACATATAAAAATAACATTAATAGTAGTAAAGGTGTAGTATGCGTATAAATAATGATTTTAGCCGATATAATATAAATTCTGTTCAAAAACCTGCCCAAAAAGAGGCTGCTAATGTAACGGATACAGACAATGTTGAAAGTCCAAAGATTAAAACTGACTATTCACAAATTCCGTTTTGCGCAATTTATAACATCAAAAATAAAAAAATTGACATTGCAACTATAAAAAATAACTTACTTCAACAAATTGAAACCATTTTATCAACGCAAAGTGAAGATGTTGATGGTTTTGACCGTATTTTCGGAATGGTTGACAAAATGATAAAAGCTATGCGAAGAAGACGTGAAAAAATGCAAAAAATCGTCGAAGAAATAGAAAAATTGACAGAAGATCCTACATTATCAACCAAACAAAAATACGATAGAGCAAGAGCTCTAAAAAAAGAATTTAACATTTTAGAAAAACACAAAGTATCAAAACCGAAAGAACAAACAAAACCAAAGGAAGATGAACGTATTGATTATGTTTTACTAAACAAATTCAAAGCCGCTCTGCAAGAAGGAAATTTTAATCTGCAAAAAGTATGGCTTGAACACTACGACGCACTTAAGGATATCAAAAGCATTGATGAATTGCATAAACTTTTTCCTAGAATCAGAACCCCAAAACGTCCTGAAGAAGTTATATCTTCAAAAATAGTATCAACTTTGACAAGAGATTTTTATATAGAATTTGACAAACTTTTGGAAACTGACAATCAAGAAGCTCTTGTTGCATTACTTGAGAAAAAGATATACGAAGTCGCAGATAATGTAGCTAAAAAATACCCAATCGACCGTGATATGTTTGCAGGGAAAATCGTAAACAGCTTTACAAATTCAGTTTTTGACTCCTATCAAAGATTAAAAGAAAAAGATTTAATCCGTTCTGTTCCAACAAATTATAAGACAAAAAATAACCTCGTCTCTGATGTAGACATAAAATTACTCACAATAGATTTTGATGATTTTATTTTATCATCCATAAAAAAACACTATCTCGAAGGTAAGAAAATTAACGAAATAGTCTATACTGACGGAGATAAACAAATAAGTTTAAATTCTCTTAGAAATACCGAATATAAATTTGAAAAAATTCCGGAAAAAATAAAAATCATCAATAAAGACGGTAATGACTTATTAACCAAACAGCGATATTACGAAGGCTATGATGTCGAAGAATTTAAAACCCGCTTAGAATCGTTTTTTACTTCGGATATAGCACAAAATGAACAAGTATTAAATCATATTATCAACTTCGGTACTTGCAATTTTACGGAAGAAGATATCAATGTGTTAATCAAATTTCTCAGAGAACTTGATGACGCTTATGACGGGAAAATATCAATTGAACAACTTTTAAAAAACATTCGAGAAAACGACCTTAGACCAAAAGGTACAGAGAAGTTAAACGAACTTGAAATTCAAAAAGCCGAACAACTTGCAAAACAAAAACTCGCAATAGCATCTAAATTAAGCACAGCACAAAAAGAATTTAACGATGCAATAAATATACTATATGCAAATAACCTTAATAATATCGCAATGACTTGTTCAAAATATGAACCAAAAAGTATTGATGAACAAGAATTGAAAGACGCAAAAGATTTTATCAAACTTATCCTACAACACACCTCAACCGACAACAAATCTGTAAATAAATACAAATTAGAAACAACATTGAGAAGATGGGATAAATATATGTCATATAAAAAATCATCTTCACAAGATGAAGTTTTCAAACGAGCCTTGCAATACGCAGCTAATGCCGATGGTAGTATAGATATTGATAAAGCAGGTAAGTATTTAACAAATTCAGAAATCGTAGACAGTTATCCTGAATGCTGTGAAGTAATCAATAATGCTGAAATAGTTTCACAAGTAATGACCAAAGACAAAGCTCATGCTGTGGAATACCTATGTAAATATGATGATTACAAAGATTTAGTACCTGAACAACAAAAATCTATACTTAAAATAACTGAAATCTTTGACCCTAAAAAAGATACAGACAAAGCTATTTTAAAACACATTATAGAAAATGATTACATACATTCAGATACTTCCTCTTATATTACAATTAATGATAGCGACAAACCGATTAAAACAACAATTGCCGCCAAAGCAAAACAAGCTATAATTGATAAATATAAATATCCGCAATGTTTAGAATATTTTACCTTATTTGAAAATGCACTTTCAACATTTGCCGGAGAAAAAGGCTGTGCCGGAATTAAGTATACCGGACGCAATAATAAAGCAGCCAAATACCGTATGGAATTAAAAATTAGGGGCGAAGATGACAGACTTTTCTCAAGTAAAAATGATTATTATTTTGATGTTTTCTCAGATAAAGGCATGCACTAAGAATTTCATTATAACTCGGTTTAAATTCACAATAAAAAATCCTAAAAACAACTTTTTAACCAAGTTTAATTTTTAGGATTTTTGTATAAATTAATTATCTCATTTTTAGTAATTATTAGCTTTTTCTGCGAAATATGCCTGAGGGTGCTTACAAACAGGACATAATTCTAACGCTTTCGGTCCGATATACACATGCCCGCAATTTGCACATTCCCAAATAATATCTTTGTCTTTTTCAAACACAGTTTTTTCATTAATAGCGTTCAACAATTTTCTATATCTTTCTTCGTGATGTTTTTCGATTTTTGCAACTGCATCAAATAAGAATGCCAAATCTTCAAATCCTTCTTCCTTTGCTTCTTTTGCAAAAGTTGCATACATTTCTGTCCATTCATAATTTTCACCATTTGCAGCATCTTCAAGATTTTCTATTGTTGAAGGTACTTTTCCGCCATGTAGGTATTTGAACCACAATTTTGCATGTTCTTTTTCATTGTTTGCAGTTTCTTCAAATATTTTACTTATTTGAACATAGCCGTCCTTTTTGGCTTGAGAAGCGTAATAGGTATATTTATTTCTCGCTTCTGATTCACCGGCAAACGCCGTCATTAAATTCTTTTCAGTTTTTGAACCCTTCAATTCCATAACTTTCTCCTTATTTTACGAAGCATTTTATAATCCAATATGCTCCAAAACTTCCTATGTACTACTTACTTTGAGGATATTAAATTTATCAAATATTGTCAAGAAAGTAACAATACAGCTTTTGATATAACTCCCTTTTTTATTCCGAATATTATGTAAAAATAACCGAAATTACAGAACTATGTTATTTTTTCATTTCTATATATGATAGTTCCTTATAACCGAGTTTTTTATAAACATGAAGTGCGCAAATATTTTCACGTGCAACTTCTAAGCGGAAAATTGAGTCAGTATAGAGTTCTTCTACATAATTTATAAAACAACTAATAATACCCAAACCCCTGTATTTTGGCTTTAAATACAAATCCTCAAACCAAATACACGGTTTTCCAAACTCGGTTGAAAAACTTTTTGCTAACATCGCATAACCTAAAATATCAGTTTCGTTATGAAAAACATAACCGTCCAAATATGGACTATCATTGACACATTGTTCAAAATCGGCAGTAAATATTTCGTCAGATCCGTTAGTCGTAACCGCATCAGACGAATAAAACTCCTTCATCATTGAAAGAATTTCCGCCTTGTCTAAATTTTCCATTTTTCTAATCTGAAATTCCATATAATCATCATTATAATACAAATCCTTTAAATAGAGGATTAAAATTATATCTTGATTATTTAGAATAGAAGTGGGCAGGTATTAAGAATTTTAGGAGATTTGTATGGAAATGTTATTTGATGAGGGTTTCTATACACCCGGCAACGACGAAATGTCCGAATCAATTACTCAAAATTGGACGGAACAAGCACTTGAATGTTATTACATCAATTGTGACTGTAAAAAATGTTCACTCAGAAACGGACATTATTCTTTTATTTGCCAGATGCCAAAAGTAATCGACACGCTTATAAAAACTGTGGGAGAACCGGAACAACAAAGAAAAACGGCATAATGTAATCCCGAAAATTGAACTTCAAAAAAAATAGCCATAATTCCGATTATGGCTTTTCATTTGAAATCTGTCTGGTAGTCGTTATTTATTTGGTAGTAAAGTTATTTTCATGAAAATGGATTAACTTTGCCAAATTCCATTGTCTTGCCTGAATATCCTGAATTCTTTCTTCAATTTCGGACAATTCATTCAGCAAAGTTTGTAAATCCTTGTTCTGCCTTGGATATAGCTCAGATACATTTGTCGTACTTTCTATAGTATCCTCAGCCCAGCAAGGCAGAAAACATCCTTTTTCAAATAATTCTTTTTCGTTCATTACACATATCTCCAAAATCAACAGCTATTAACCTTGTTCAGTTAGTAGGGAATGAAAAAAATCAACTAATTTAAAATTCCCGTATTTGAAAGCATAAGGCTTTTTTGAATATTCACTGTTGGTAATTTTATTTAATGTATTCATTTCTTCATCTGACAATGAACCAAAATCAAAACTGGTCATCTCAGCATAATCAATCATTAAATCTTCTACATCCATAATCTTTTTCTCTGACATTTTATACACTCCTTAAAGTTTTCTGCTTACATTTTCTTTATCGGTTTGAGTTGACAAAATCTTTAGGATTTTAATTATAATTGTTACATATATTAACAAAACATCCCTCAAACACTAGTAAAATCTAATAATATAAGTTATACTATATATGTAGTAAGATATAGGATTCAGAGGTTGGCGAATTGATATGCACAAATTTGCCGTCTGTTTGCAGGATTGATTTTAATACAGTATCAGGTAGAATTGTTGAGTAATGTAAAAAATTTTTTGATTTATTATTCAAAAATCTCTTTTACAAGACTTATAGAAAAAGATATAGGTAGATTCGTTTGGAAAACACAGAAAATAATCAAAAAGAAAAAATAAAACAAAAAGGGAAGAAGTCAATAGTTCCTAAAACGGTGAGCAGTCCAATAGAAGGAACAAAAATGATTTCCGTGCCCGTTAATCCTGAATCTGAAAAGATACAGGAACTTTCTGCCGAACAAACAAAACTAAAACAAACGAAGAAAAAACTTGATAACCTTATCAAACCTATTTCCATTGCGGAAGAAGCGAGCCTGACAAGCATTGTTGAAACAATTAACAGCTTCAACAGTATAAAAACCAAACCCAAAATCTACACAAATACTATAACCGAGAATGATACGCAAACAAACAATATAAATTATTTTGAAATTATGGAAAACCTTTCTGAGGCTTTCAGAGAAAACAAAAATATGGTTGATTTGTTTGCACAGTTAAATGAAATATTTGTAAGTAAGTTAAAATGGAGCTTTGTGGCATTTGGTCTATACCACGAAAAATCCAAATGTATCAACCTGAAACTTTACAGCAAAACAAAAAATACTTATTCCTCAAAAGTATTTCTATCAGATGAAAAAAACCCTATAATAGAAAGTTTCACAACAAAAAATATTATTA
>CAMGGL010000117.1 GCA_946055575.1 uncultured Candidatus Melainabacteria bacterium | reverse complement strand
AAAAGATTACCGTCCAAATCATACAATTTTATATGTAAACCTTTTGCGGAAATAAAATCTTTTATCTGCGCAATCACTTCAGGAGTATAGGCTTCTTTTCTGATAATAATTTTTTCAACGGCATTTATCGGAACACCAATCGGAACGGCTCTATGAGTAACATAGTTACTGTGACCTGCCATATTTCCGTCTTGGTAAAGGATACTGCCGTTTTTACCTTCACTTACTCGGAATGAATTTTGCATAAGAGTCGGAGCAACTTTCTTTTTATTTACAACGAAAACCATTGCGTTTCTTGTATTTGACAAACCTCCCGGAGTAGTTCTCGGCAAAAAGTTTGCCTCTCCCGGATTAAAACGAACACGGGAAAAATATTCTCCAATGTTATAAGTTCCGTTTATATCCCAAAAATCGGCACATAGCGGAGTTTGAGTTGCGCAACCCGTCCCCGAACCGATTGTTCCGCGAAAATCGCCTGACGTTATTCCTCTTTCAATAATACTTTGAAAATGACTTGGACTTGAAGAATGAAGCATCATATCAGAATTTAAAACATTTCCCGAATCCGCTCCTACAATTACATTTTTTGCACTGCTTTTAAATGCCGCAAGAGAATCTTCATATAATTTTTTCTGACTTGGAGAAAGTCTTTCCGCCATTGAAATACCGTTTACATAACCCGTAACCACAGGGGACATTTGGATTTTTTCAAAAGGAATCTTATATTCTTTTTTTGCTACGAGGTTATCAATACGTCTTATGTACTGTTCGATTGTTTCACCAAGATTTTGAGGAGTTAACAGACATTGTTCCCTGAAGCGCGTGATATAATCTTTTCGAGCAATCAAAGTTTCTTTTAAATATGTTGAATTTTTAACCCTTGTTTTGTCAATCGTTTCTATAATTTTGCTATCGGAAATTGAACTTACCCTATCCAAAGATGCAATCAATTCATCCCTTGTCATATCTTTTATGTAAGGCTTTGAGTGAGAAAAACTTTCAAAAAATGATGTTAATTCATTAACATTTTCGCCAAATGCAGCACCTTTTCTTCCCCCTCTGGCTCTATAGCAAAGTGAACCGCCAACATCCAGTCTTGCGGCATCACCTGCTGACATTACAACATTACCTGTTTTCAAAGCATCCCAATTTGCAAGCCAGCAATCCAGTCCAAAGCCTTCTCTGACAATCGCAGCTTCCTCTTTTTCCGGCAAACAGTTAATCGGCATATATTTGCTTGCAACACCTACTTTACTCCTAAAAGCTGCCGGTTCTTTATACGAAACTATAGACTTTTTGGTAGAAGGAACACCGCCTAATTCATACAAATCTCCCGCCAATTGTTCAGAACGAATTTGAGCTTCATTACCGTATTTAATATAATAAAGTTCATCCGTCCCATTAAGTCTTGCCCAGTATCCTTCATTATAACCGCCTTGTGAACCTTTGAATATGGTAAATTCTCGCTCTGTTCCGTCTAAATTTATACGCTTCATTTCAATCGGATATTTTTCATACAAACTTTGCATTTTTTGAGCACGCAAATCATTATATGCAAGTTTAGTCCCAATTTCTTGTAATGTTCTGGCATCACAGTTCCAATTTGCGGTTGGTCTGAAAGCACCTACCTTAGCCTTTTGAGCAGCCACAAGCATTTCATCAAGTAGCTTATCATCCATTTTTAAAATATCATCAACTATTCCTGAAGTTTTTCTCACAACAGGAGCAACTACTTTACCGACACCATATACACCGTTCACGACCATACTACCATTCCTTAAATTTTGTTACCTTATATTTATAAAGTTTTTTGAGGTAAAAAAATTGCCTAAATGTTACAATTAACTAAATATTATGATTATTATTTTTCTTATGCTAACATGAGGGTATGCAAACAGATATTGAAACAGTTACAATCAGACAAATAACACCGGAAGACATTGACGGCATTATAAAAATAGAAGAAGCTTCATACGGAGCTCATCACTGGTCAAAAGAGTCATTTTTGAACGAAATAAATAACGAACTCGCAAGATATTATGCCTTATTCAATGCAGAAGGTGTTTTAGCCGGATACGCCGGTTGCTGGCATATTTTAGAAGAAGCACATATCACAACAATTGCGATTTCGCCTGATTACAGACGAAGAAAATACTCAGAAGCTCTGTTACAACAAGTAATAAACGATTGCTACGAAGAAAAAATTAAATATATAACTCTTGAAGTCCGCGTCAGCAATGAACCTGCAATAAATTTGTATTCAAAATACGGATTTACGTCTTTTGGAACTCGAAAAGGTTATTACCAAAACAATAACGAAGATGCTCTTATAATGTGGACAAAAAATATATTTTTTGATGAATTTAAAAATAAGTATGAACAGATAGTAAAAGAACTTGAGGGGAAAATAAAAGTTAAATGAGTCAGGAAGTTTTAATACCTAAAATGACCAGACCAAATAAGACCAAGAAAAAAATCATAATTCCTTGGGCAAATTTTGTCGTTATAATTTTCGGAGTATTGTTAATATTTATGTCTACATTTATAAACTTAGACATTAAACATTATATTTTACCGAATGACCTTTTTGCAGGTAAGAACTTCTCATCGGAAGATTTTATTTTTTCTTTCTGTTTAATTCCGCAAATCCCGATAATTATGTTTATATGCTCGGTTTTAGGAAAAAGAATGGCATTAACTTCAGTATTATTATACATTATTGCAGGATTATTTTTTGTTCCGGTTTTCGCATTGGGCGGAGGGATAAGATACGTCTTTGAATACGGATTTGGATACATTCTTGCATATATTCCGGCAACCGTTATCGCCGGAAATATTTTAGGACGGAAATATGATTTCCCTGCTATGATAAAAGCATCTGTAGCCGGAGTGTTAACAATCCATATTCTCGGAATTATTTATATGGTTATCATTGCACTTTTAAAACACTCAGGTACAGACTTTATATCAGGCTGGATTTGTGCTCAAAGCGGGCTTAAAATCATTTACGATATTCTTGCAAGTTTTTTATTAATATTAATTGGTAAATATTTGCATTTTTGCTTAAAATTTATATTAGACTAGTATTATAGTAAAATAGGGTTTTTTAGTACAAGTATATTTTCGCAGAAAACCGTATAATTATTTGCAACAAGCGGCTATATATGATACAATGTTTTGCATATAATGGAGAGTAAAAATGGATTTTTTAAAATATTTGGCTGACTTACCGATTTTAATCGTAATTTGCGTTTTTATATTATCAACAATATACTGTTATACAAAATACTATCAAACCGGTAAAAACCTGCAAACCCTTATCGGATTTATGCAGCATTTTAAACGTAATGACTTAAATTTTCGGTTTAAGGAAATTGATAGTTGGATGACTCAAAATCCTTATGTTTCCGCAATATGGACAGAATTTAAAAATACTCTTGTATTTTCAGAATCTGTAGCACTTAAAACTGAGGGAAAAGATTACAAATATCAAGATATTTCTTCAACTGTTCAAAATGTTCAAACAACATCAGATCCGTTATATTATTTTAATGAAGAATCTTTGGTTACTTCAAAATTCAACTTTAAAATGATACAAACAATTCCGACAATTTTGACAGGTTTTGGTCCGTTATTCACATTTTTGAATATTGCAATTGCCTTTGGTAAAATTGATTTTTCAACTCAAGAAAAAACCATCGCATCTGTTTCAAATTTTATGACAAGTATGCAAACAGCGGCATTAGTTTCGGTTGTGGCTGTAGGTTCATCACTAATATACCTGTTAATAGAAAGATCTCTTTACAACAAAATGTGTAAAGCTCCACTTGTTCACATTCAAGAGATTATGGGGAATTTATTTGCTACAATTTCAGCTGAAAAATTCCTGTATGAATTACTAAGAGAATCAAAACTACAAAACAATTCTTCAGCGAACATGATAACCGAAATTCCAAACCAATTTAAAGCACAATTCAATGCCGCAATGGCAACAAACTTAGTACCGTATTTGGAAAATTTAATCTTCGGACTTAATCAAATGAACAAGCAATTAAAAGAATCACTCAAGGACAGAAAAGCAACAGATGTTGTGGATGAATTATTCTAAAAGGACTTAAATGGCAATAAAATTCAGAGGAAAACATAATAGCGACGAAGACAACGGAAATATTTTCTGGGTTACAATGGCAGACCTTTTACTCGGTCTTGCCATAATATTTATAACTCTGTTTGTTCTTGCTATGACCGGTTTCACTCAGGAAAATATTCAACAGCAAAAAGTTCAAATGGAAGTTTCGGAAAAAATAAGTAAAGAATTGAAAAAAGAAAATATTGATGTAGATATTGATAAGATGACAGGTGATTTAAAAATTTCTGATGTAGAACTTTTTGAATTATCAAGCTGGGAACTGTCACCTAAAGGGAAAAAACTTTTAGATAAACTTGCTCCTATATATATAAATTCCATTTTTACCGATAAAGAACTGGCAGAACAAATTCAATATATTTATATACAAGGGCATACAGATTCACAGATGTTTGCAGGTGTCACTTCAAAAGATGAACAGTTTTTAAAGAATATGGACCTGAGTTTAAAAAGAGCTAATGCTGTAGCTGAATATATCTTCAAAACAAATTACAATAAGGCTTATGCCGATCAATTCAGAAAAATTGTTGTAGTAGAAGGTAAAAGCTACAATGAGCCGGTTCTTAACGAAAAAGGAATTGAAGATTACGACAAAAGCCGCAGAGTTGAACTAAAACTTAAAGTTAAAGATTGGAATGTATCAACCGCATTGGGATTAAAAAGATGATAGATGAAAATAATATAATTGAAACAATAAATATGATTAAACTGTACAATCTTGATATAAGAACAGTTACATTGGCATTGAGCCTTCGAGATTGTATTGCCGAAGATGTAGATACGGTATGTGAAAAAATTTATAACAAAATTAAAAAATATGCCAAAAATTTAGTAGAATACGCAGACGAATTAGCAGACGAGTACTCAATTCCAATCATAAATAAAAGAATTGCAGTCACCCCTATTTCATTAATTGGTGAAGCTTGTAAAAATCCCGATTATGTAAAAATTGCACAAACTTTAGATAAAGCAGCCAAAGAAGTTGGGGTAAATTTTGTCGGAGGATTTTCCGCACTTGTCGAAAAAGGTTGCACAAAAGGAGATAAACTTTTAATAGAGAGTATTCCTGAGGCTCTTGCGACAACAGAACGAGTATGTTCATCAATTAATCTTGCATCATCAAAAGCAGGAATTAATATGGACGCTGTTTTAAAAATGTCAGAAATTATTAAAAAAGCGGCAGAAATAACAGCAGATAAAGACGGTATTGGTGCCGCAAAACTTGTAGTATTTTGTAATGTTCCGGGAGATAATCCGTTTATGGCAGGAGCATTCTGCGGAATTGGAGAGCCCGAATGCGCTTTAAATGTCGGAGTTTCCGGTCCGGGTGCAGTGAGAGCTGCAGTTGAGGCTATGGATAAAAATGCCGATATGAGTGAACTTGCAAACAAAATTAAAGAAATTGCATATAAAATAACTTCAACCGGAGAACTCGTTGGAAGAAAACTCGCCAAAAAACTTGATATTCCATTCGGCGTTATAGACTTATCTCTTGCTCCGACTCCTGCAGAAGGGGATAGT
>CAMGGL010000116.1 GCA_946055575.1 uncultured Candidatus Melainabacteria bacterium | reverse complement strand
TTACATATTTGTGCCGATAATAGAAATAAGAAACTTTAACAAGTAAAGAAGGATATGCGGAGTATGAAGGTTCCTGCAGTTAATTTTAATAACATGAACAGCAGCAAATACCGTTTTGTTCGCTCAAATTCGTCTAAAAACAATGACGAGAATGAACAAATTTCGGACTTATCCGCTTTACCTTATGTTTATCCTGTCAGATTTAAAGGAAAAGAAGAAACTTCCGGTCAATCAATTTTAAGACGGCTTTTTGCATACAATCTCCCATGTATGTACTCAGGTGTTATTATGATTGATCCGAAAGCATTGACTCGTTGGGTGAATTCAGGTTTATACAATAAATCAGCAACGATGGTGTTACAGACGCTAGAACCTTATAATGAAAGTTTTAGCGGAATGGAAGCAAAGACCCTTCAACTGATAAGTGAGAGGGCAAAAATTCATCCTGATAAAACGGTAAAAGAGATATTAATTGAAGTTGTGCCGATATACAAACGCAGATTGAGAAAGGCTCAAACTCCTATATTTAGAGAATTGATGACGGTGGCGGATGCTTTACCTTATGAATATAAAAAACAATTTGATGAACTGATGTCTGTTACGGAAGACAGGCTGAACGAGCAGCCGATTATTATGCCATTCAGTTCTTATGAATTTAAATATAAACTGCGCAAAATAAATGAAGATATATATAATGGCCACGATATTGAAGCTAAAAAGGTAATGAATAGAGTTTTAAAGGAAACAAAACGTTTAGCGGTTAAAACAACACCGGCAACTATGGAACAACAAATTGCGGCAATTCATGCTATTGAAAATCAAGTAAATAAATCTGTACTCAAAGATGATCCTCAACTAAAAGAATTATTGCAGATATCAAAAGCAAGATTGACAAAAAAAGAAATAATTGTTCCATTTTCAAGAAAACAGTTTTTATATGATTTGATAAAAATCATAAAAGAATTACCGGATGAAGATTTAAAAGATGAGTTGATAAGAGTTGCTGAGAAACTCCCGACTTCAAATGAGAGTTTTCCCGCTTATATCGTAAAACTTTCCTCAGAACCGGCTGATAAGATTTTGCAGCGGATTGTTTGGGGATATTTGGCATCGGTCGAACACCTAAAGCCAAAATCCGAAGGTGGCGACAGGCAAAATATGAGTAATCTCGGTGCGGCAAGAACAGCTTTAAATTCGGAAAGAAAGAGCCGTGATTTTACGCTTTGGTTAACTGAACATCCGGAAGCTCGCAAGAATTGTCAAAAATATGTAGACAAATTGATTGAGTTATACCACGATGGAGTCTTTAAAAAGCATGGTATTGATCCTAAATACATTAAAGACTTTAAAATGACAATTTATAAACTATCTAATTATACATTAGAGTTAGATATATCAAAACTATATGCGGAGAATAAGTGATTAAATTCAAATATTTTTTAATTTTTGTTGCTATAATGCTGTTATCGCCTGCTTTTGCTGTGGAGCCTGTTGTTGTGAAACGTCAAATTCCAAAGCCGTTACAAGTTGAAACTCAAAAAGATACCTCATCTGCAAATCAAACTTCGCAGCTTACATCACAGCAAAGGTTAACTAAAATAAAGCAATATACTAACAATTATGTTAAATCTGTCGCCTTGTTAGATTTAGAGGATATGGATTTTAAATATTGCGATATGGTAAGGTATATAGAGGGACTTGGCGGGTCAAAAGTTTTGCAGGAAAGATTTTTGACCGATTATAAGTATTCTCAATCAGAGATATCAAACGGAATAAAATTAGGAAATAATACTTTTAGAAATGCAAAAAAATGTGTAATAGTGACTTTTGAATTTGAGGAAAAACCTTACAAAATAGCTTGGTGTAAATAATTACAAAAAAAAGCTATGTACTGAGGTGCATAGCTGTTGATTAGGGATATGTGTATCTTAGTCTCTAAGGAGTATATTGTTATGTTAGCACCTCACATGAATTTGTAATCATACAAAAAAATGAGATTTTCAAAATATGTAACTTTATAGTATAATTTGTGTATGAATGTTACTCAGGAATTTGATACGATAGCTGCAATTTCAACCCCACTTGGTACTGGAGGGGTTGGTGTAATTCGTATTTCAGGAAATGCTGCTTTTGAAATTACACTAAAGATTTCAGATAGGAAAACTTTACCTGCGGGTAAGATTTGTCACGGTTGGGTCCTTGACGGGGAAACCAAAATAGATGAAGTCCTATTTTTGCCGTTCAAAAATCCAAACAGTTATACTGGAGAAGATGTTGTTGAAATTCAATGTCACGGTGGGGTGAATGTCGTAAGAAATATTCTTGATGTGGTTTTAAAAAACGGTGCCAGAATGGCAGAGCGCGGAGAATTTACAAAACGTGCTTTTTTAAATAAAAAATTAGATTTGTCACAAGCTGAAGCTGTCGACGATTTAATCCATGCAAAGACTTCAAAATTTGCAATTCAATCTGCAAAGAATTTGTCAGGGGTGTTGGCAACAAAAATTAGTGAGATAAAATCAGAAATTTTTGAGACAGCTTCAAGAATTGTCGCAGGAATTGATTTTCCGGAAGATGTTGCAGAACCTGAGTATAGTTATCTTATTGAAAGATTTAATCACTCTGTGTCTGAGATAAACAGAATTTTGGACTGTGCAAAATCTTCAGATATCTTAAGGCAAGGTGTGAAAGTTGCAATTGCAGGACGGCCGAATGTTGGAAAATCTTCTCTATTCAATGCTTTACTTAATTTGGACAGAGCAATTGTGACGGATATTGCAGGAACAACACGTGATATAATAAAAGAAAATTTGGATTTGGGTGTTGCGGTTACGTTAATTGATACTGCTGGTATTCGAGATGGCGATAATATAGATAAAGTTGAAAAAATCGGCATTGAATACTCTCGACAATCGGCTCAAGAAGCTGATTTGGTACTTTTTTTGTATGATGCTTCAATTGGGCTTATAAATGAAGATTTAGAAATATACAATATAATTAAAAATCAATCACATATTGTTGTCGCTAATAAAATTGATTTGATTTCGGATTTTAAGGAAGAAATCAAAGATACTGCAAAATTATCTGTATATACAAAAGACGGACTAGAAGATTTAAAAGATAAAATGAAGACTGTTGTTTGCGGTTTTTCACTTGAGGATACCGAGTATATTACAAATAAACGTCAACAAACATGTTTGTTAAGATGTAAAGAATCAATGGAACGTGCGCTTGAGGCTGCAAAAAGGGAAGAACTTCAGGATATGATTTATATTGATTTGAAATCGGCGCTTTTGTCGCTTGATGAAATTACGGGTGAAGTGATTACTGATGATATTTTAAACAATATTTTTGACCATTTTTGTATAGGGAAATAGTTTACGAAAATTATTTTGGCATACTCTTGATTTTTTGTAAAAAATTATTATTATAGATATAGGTAGAACAAAAAAGGATTTATTTATGGCATCAGGATCTTCAATTATTGCAAATATTTCATCTAATTTAAATAATACATATTCATACCTTGCATCGTTATACCCCGAAGATGGTGTAACCTATAAAAATATAACAGCAGCAAGGAATGATAATTCAAATTATTTGACTTTAAATCAGTCATTTGCGTCGTATCTTCAATCTAATTTTTCAACAATAGATAAAGACGGGGATGGTGTGATAAGTGCCGATGAGATGAATAATATGACAAATACTATAGCTACATCGGGAGTTTCTCGCAATGAGTTGAGTCAACTTGCCGCATCCGGAGCTTATTCAAGTGATATGATAAGTAAAATTTTGGATAATTTTGATGATATAGATTCTAACCATGATGGTAGGGTTACGAGTGCTGAAATTTCAGCCTATACTTATTCTTGTAATAAACAGGAAAAACTTGATGAGGAAAACTATAAAAAAGCAACAGGAACATCAATTTTTTATGGCGATGATGACGCCTCAACAGATGTTTCAAGCTACAGTATTTTGAGCTACAAATACAAAAATTTCACTTCATCAGGGAAGTAAGCTATAGTGTGAGAAACAGTTAATAAAAAAGGGTCCTGTTCATTGAACCGAACCTTTTTCCGTTTTATTTATATTTTATTTAACCATTCTTCAAATACGTCTTTCTTTTTAAGATCCTGAACTAAATTCAGGATGACAAACTTGTTATACCGTAGTGCACTATCATTTGTTGCTATCCCAAATACTTTTGCAAATCATTGCGATTAAAGACTTCAACGCTAGTTTGTGAATGGATAAATACCATACATGAAATAATTGATTTTAGTGTGTCAAAATCAGAGAATGCCATTTTGTTGCGCAAGTCTTCCATGTTATTTGCCAAAAACTCCATAATAACAACTTTATCGTTGTATACAAGATTTGAAAAATAATCGAACGATTCTTTTGATTTTATTCCCTCTAAGTATATAATATCAGGGTTTTGAAACTCAATAAATCTTGCGGCTTTATCCATGTTAAAGCCGACATTTTCGTTAAATTCGCATTGGTTAACACCTTTTAACTCATATTTTGAAATACTTTCAAGTGTCATAATATTTTTTGATTTGTTTTTTGCAGCTTCAAGCAAGAGTGAATAAATAACGTGTGTTTTCCCACTCAAAGCTGAACCGCAAACCAAAATAATTCCGGGTTTATTAAGAGCCTGTTTTATTTCTGCCAGTTCTGTTTTTGAAGATATTATTGTATCAAGCTTTTTTGGCGGCTTATATATTTTTAGAAAAATCCTCTCGCCCATAATTGTTGGGAAAGTTGAAACGCTTGCCATAACCACGATATTATCAACTTTAAAACATAATTTGCCCAGTTGCGGTACTTCAGAAACCGATGGATCAAGTTCTGATAATGTTTTCAGTTTTGCTGCAAAAGACGCAACAAGTGCTGTCGGAATTACTCCTTTGTTAGACAGTTCACCGTGTTTTTTGAAATTAACCCCAAGACCTTCTTCCTCTCCTTGAAATGTAATTTCATGGATATCTTCAAGCAGGGCTTGTTTTAATATTGCTCGGATGATTTTTTGTATGTGACTGTCGCTTAAATCTTCCTTGTGAAGCTCATCTTGCCAATCGTAGCCCGAATTTTGCAGTATAGAAATATTACCTACACTAACATCCAGCTTGTAATATTCATCAATCTTTTTAAGGATACTTTCTTCTGATGAAAGTACCGGATCAATTTCACATTCTGCAGTTTCCATAATTTTGTCAATTGCAAACAAATCTCTTGGGTCAGCCATTGCAACTGTCAATGTATTTTCAATTTTGAACAGAGGAATAATTTTGTATCGTCTTGCATCTGAAAAGTTGATGTATTTCAAGCATTTTACATCCAAATCGTAGTCTTCAAGATTTACGTATGGTGTATGCAACTTTGCTTCCAAAAACTTAATCAACTGTTCTTCTGTCAAAAACCCGGAATTTATCAGAGCCTGACCAATATTTATGTTTTGTGCATTGGCAATTTCCTGAGCTTGTTCTACTACTTCATATTGAACAAGTCCTTCTCTTACTAAATCATACTTTAAAGTTTCTAATGTTTTATTTGTAATAATATTCATTTTCTTAACTATCTTTTTCTAAATATTTTTGTACAGTCTTTACAACGTCATCCAAGTCAAATGGTTTTGTTATGTATTCATCTGCGCCGGTTTCTTCTCCGATGAGCTTGTCTTCTTCTTGGGAACGGGCGGTTATCATTAAAAGTGGTATATTTTTGGACTTGTTATCAAATTTA
>CAMGGL010000115.1 GCA_946055575.1 uncultured Candidatus Melainabacteria bacterium | reverse complement strand
ATAGAAAAGAAATATATTGAATTAGGCGAAACTTTGTCTGATCCTGCAGTTATTCAAGATTATAACAAATTCAGAGATCTTTCCAAACAAAGAAAGTCGATGGAAGAAACTGTTAATTTGTATTACGCTTGGAAGCAGACAACAGAAGCCATAGAAGATGCAAAACAGATGCTGCATGAAGAAAAAGATGAAGAAATGCGTTCGTTTTTGAAAGCTGAAATGGAGGAAAATGAAGCAAAACTTCCGGAATTTGAAGAACGAATGAAGGTTCTTTTACTTCCTCGAGATCCGATGGATGATAAAGATATTATGCTTGAAATTCGAGGCGGAGCAGGGGGCGATGAGGCAAATATTTTTGCAGGAGATTTGATGCGTATGTATTTAAGGTACGCTGATAAAATGGGTTGGCAAACCCAGATTTTGAGTAAAACCGATTGTGAAGCAGGTGGTGTTTCGGAAGTTATCATTTCCATGAAAGGTGACAGCATTTACTCAAGATTGAAATATGAATCCGGTGTACACAGGGTTCAGCGAGTTCCGGCAACGGAATCTCAAGGCAGGGTTCACACTTCTACTGCTACAGTTGCGGTAATGCCACAGGTTGATGATGTTGAAGTTAATCTTAATATGAATGATGTTGAGATTACAACAGCTCGTTCAGGTGGTGCAGGCGGTCAAAATGTCAATAAAGTTGAAACTGCAGCAAGAGTTTTTCATAAACCTACAGGAATAATGATTTTCTGTACAGAGGAACGTTCTCAGTTGCAAAACAAGGAACGTGCTTTGGAAATTCTTAAAGCAAAACTTTATGATATGGAAGTTCAAAAACAAACCAAAGAAATTACCGATTTAAGACGTTCTCAAGTTGGTTCGGGTGATAGGTCAGAACGTATCAGAACGTATAATTTCCCGCAAGGAAGATTGACTGATCACAGATTAAATCATAATTTGAATGTTTGGACGGTAATTGACGGTGAGTTGGATGAATTGATTGATTTGCTTGTCGAATATGACCAAAAATTGAAACTTGAAAAATTAGCTCAAGTAGGTTAAAGGCGGTAGCAATGACCATAAGACGCTGTGTTGGCTGTTGGCAGGAAAAAGACCGTAATGATTTAATCAAAATCACCTCAGTCAATGATGGCGAAAAAGTGATAATAAATCCTGATTCTGTTACATTTGGCAGATCTGTATATCTTTGCTATAATAAATCGTGTATAGAATCGGCTTTTAAAAAAAATAAATTGGGAAAGCATTTAAAATCACCAATCCCAAACGAATTGAAAGGACAGTTACTAGATGAGTTACGAAACGATTAGAATAAGTGAATTAGCAAAAGAACTCGGAATGACGAGTAAAGAGGCGGTTGAAAAATTCGCTCAAATCGGTGTTACCGGAAAAACTCATTCAAGTACTGTTACGACAGACCAAATAAAGAGATTGAAAGATTTTATAGCAGGCGGTGGAGTAAAAAAAGCTCAAAAACCAAAAGCTTTTGTTGTAAAAAAAGCAAAACCTGCACCTGTAGATAATGTTTCCGAAACTGAAGAAACTGCTGTTGAAGAAGAAACAATAAAGCCAAAAGTTAAGGTTGAACGTGTAGAAAAACCAAAACTTGAAAAGCCTAAAACAATCAACAGACTTGAAATTGTGCGTCGTGCACCAAAACCGGAAGCAAAACAGGAAAAATCTGAACGCTCTGCAAAGTCTTCTGCTCAAAGAGGTGACAGACCTGCCAGAGGTGAAAAATTCCAAAAAGATACGAAAAATTCTGATTCCCAAAAAGAGAATGTCGGAGAAAAGAAACCTATTTCCCGTAGAATAATTCCTCAGGAAATATATGAAAATAAATCAGGTTCGCAAAATTCAAAACGTCGTTCTGATGGAAAAAGAAAAGATAAGGAATTTTCTAAAAAAGAAGAGCAAGAGCGTATTTCATTAGAAAAAGCAGCAGCTCAGCACCATAAAAAGAAAGTTCAAAAGACTGAGGAAGTTGAAGAAGTAACTCAAATTGTTGTAAATCAAGCAATGACAATTTCCGAATTGTCTGAAAAAATTAAGAAAACACCTGCCGAAATTGTAAAATTTCTGATGTTAAACGGTGTTATGGCGACAGTTAACCAGCTTATTGATGTTGATGTTATTAAAAAAGTATGCGCAGAATATGGTCTGGAAGTTTTAGAAGAAGATTTAGATGCATATATTGAACAAGAGCTTGAAAAAGAAGAAAAAGCAAAGGCATTAACTGAAGTTGATAAAAAATTACTTAAAAAGCGTGCGCCTGTCATAAGTATTATGGGGCACGTTGACCACGGTAAAACAACCTTATTAGACAGTATTAGAGCTTCAAAACATAAAATTGTTGCAACAGAGGTTGGCGGAATTACTCAGTCAATCGGTGCGTATACCGTTTACTTGGGTGATAATAACGAAAAGAAAATTGTATTTTTGGATACTCCGGGTCACGAGGCTTTTACCGAAATGAGGGCTCGTGGTGCGAAAGCTACAGATATTGCGATTTTGGTTGTTGCTGCAGATGACGGTATTATGCCGCAAACAATTGAGGCAATCAACCATGCTAAAGCTGCGGAAATTCCAATTATTGTTGCTGTTAACAAGATTGATAAACCGGGAGCAAATCCTGATAAAGTATTACAACAATTAACCGAACATGGTTTAGTTCCTGAGGATTGGGGCGGTGATACCATTACAGTTAAAGTTTCTGCTTTGCAGGGCACGGGTATTGACGAATTGTTAGAGTACATTTTGTTGGTTGCCGATGTTCAGGATTTGAAAGCTAACCCAAAAGCAGAAGCGTCAGGTGTAGTAATCGAAGCAAACCTTGATAAAGGTAAGGGTCCTGTTGCGACACTTTTGGTTCAAAACGGTACACTTCGTGCAGGTAATTGTATTGTTGTCGGTACTGCTTGCGGCAGGGTAAGAGCCTTGTTATCAGATAGCGGAGAAAGAATACAAAAGGCAGAACCTTCTACTCCGGTTGAAATTTTAGGTTTGTCGGAAGTTCCGCAGGCGGGTGATTATTTTGAGGTTGTTCAAAATGAAAAAGAGATGAAGGCAATAGTTGCGGACAGAAAAGAAAAAGAACGTAACAAACGTCTTGAGGCAATGCTTCCGGCTCACATCAGAAAGGAATCTGTTGCCGGAGATGATACAATTCCTCAATTGAATTTAATTATTAAAGCGAATACTCATGGTTCGGCTGAGGCTGTTGCTCAAGCAATTGCAGGTGTTGAATCCGATGAAATTACAACCAAGATTATTCACGTGGGTGTCGGTGATATTTCAGAGGCTGATGTAATGTTGGCTTCGGCGTCAAATGCTTTGATTTTGGGATTTACCGTAAAAGAAGATGCGAATGCTCTTGCTTCTGCTGAACGTGAAGGGGTAACAATTAAAAAATATGATATTATTTATCAATTGTTGGAAGATATCGAAAAAACATTGTTATCACTTCTTGAACCTGAAATTAAGGAAGTTGAACTTGGTAAAGCAGAAGTTCGTCAGGTGTTTACAATCGGAAAGACTAACAAAATTGCAGGATGTTATGTCACAGAAGGTAAGATTGTTCGTTCTAAGGATGCTGTTTTATATAGAAACGGTGAAGAAATTTTCAGAGGTGCAATTGATCAGTTGAAACGCTTTAAAGATGACGTAAAAGAAGTTGCACAAGGATTTGAATGTGGTATATCATTTAGTAAATTTAATGATATTCAAGTTGGTGATATTATCGAAGTTTCTACAACCGAAGAAGTTGAAAGAAAATCGCTTTAAAATAAAACCTTTGAGTTTTGTGTACATTCAAGATTAAATTAGATTTTGACGGTAAAAATTTTTATTTCATGTTATAATTTTTATTACTAAGGAGAAAATTATGACATTACGAAATGAAAGAGTTAGAAAAGAATTGATGCGTGACATATCTGAAATTCTGAGAAAAGAAATCAGAGGTCTTGAAGGCGTTGTATCCATTGTTGATGTTGAAGTAGCTCATGACAATTCTTTTGCGAAAGTTATATATAGTGTTTTAGGTTCAGAGGAACAGATTGAGAAATCGAAATCTGTTATTGAAAAAAATACTCCAAATATTCGCTATCATGTCGGGAAAATGTTACGATTGCGTCTGACACCGGAGTTACGTTTTGTTTATTCAAACGGCTTAGAAGAAGGTGCAAGAGTTACTGAACTTATCAATAAAATTTCCAGAGGCGAATTATAATTGTAGTTTTTGTATAGTGAGGATTGAGTTGTAAAATGACCGGTAATACCGAATTGATAGGGTTTATAAATATTAATAAGCCAAAGGGTATGACTTCTCACGATGTAGTTGCACAGTTACGCAGGGTTACAAAGATAAAACAAATAGGTCATACCGGTACTTTAGACCCTTTTGCCTGTGGGGTTTTGCCTGTTGCAATCGGTAAGGCTACAAGGATCATTGAGTATCTTGATGATGATAAAGAATATCTTGCGCATATTCAGTTTGGTAAAAATACGACAACGTATGATTTAGAAGGTGATATAACTGAAGTTTTCGCCAAAAATGTTACGGAAAATGATGTTGTTGAGGGGTTGAGGTCTTTTGAGGGTGAAATTTCTCAAATTCCGCCTGTTTATTCTGCGATAAAAGTAAATGGTAAAAAACTTTATGAATATGCAAGGCAGGGGCAGGAAGTTGAGATTAAGTCAAGAAAAGTTTTTATTTCAAAAATTAAATTGGAAGATTTCGATTATGATACTCAAGTTGCAAAAGTGAGAATTGCGTGTTCTAAAGGAACATATATTCGCTCAATAGCTTATGATTTAGGTAAAAATCTTGATTGTGGCGGATATTTGACGGCTTTAGAGCGTACAAAAGCCGGAAACTTTCTAATTGATAATTCTGTAAAGTTAGCTGATTTGACTGATTTAAATTGTGTAAGTGAAAATTTGACAAATCCATTAGAGGTTTTGGATTATCCAATATATGATTTAACCGAAATTGAAAAAGAGAGGGTAAGTCATGGTAATTCAATCCAAAATAAATGTTATAAAACTTCAGATATTGTAATTTTTGTTTATAGTGGTAAAATATATGCTATAGGTATGGCAAATAAGGATAAACTTTTGGTTAAGAAAGTATTAGAGGTTTTATGAAGAAGATTGTAGCATCAATATTAACGGCTTTTATTGTGGGTTCCACAGCTCATGCAGCTTGTGAGTATAGTTGTGTAGCTCCTTACGATATGAATTCAAAATTCAGAACGGTTACGGCTGCGGTTACGGGTATGAATTCGATTACGGAAAATCGAGTAGAATCAGCGTTAAAAAAAGAAGTTTTAAAAATCGCCTCCGCTGAAGAATTGAAAGTTGATATTGATTCTTTCAGTCCGAGAGATTTAAAAAACGGTATTTTTAAGTCTATGTATTTAAATGGCAAAAATATTGTTATTAATGATATACACTTATCATCTTTAGAACTTAAATCTTTGTGTGATTTTAATTATATTAAAACGACAGGTGGGGATACTGTTTTTAAAGAAGATTTCCCAATGTCGTTTAATATGATGATTACTCCTGAGGATTTGAATAAAACCATGCTGCATTCAAGATATCAAAAAATTATAGATGATTTGAACACACTTGGAAGAAATTATGCTGCAGGATTGAAGGTATCTTCAACTAAAGTTTCTATTAAAAATAACAAATTTTATTTTATAGTTGGTTTTGAAGTTCCTTTTGTTTTAAGAGAACAAAAGATTGTAATTCAAGCTGATGTAAGAATTAGAAACGGACAGATTGATTATCAAAATTCAAAATTGGTATCAGGGCATTTTAGTATGGATTTGAAAAAAATAGATTTTCTTAT
>CAMGGL010000114.1 GCA_946055575.1 uncultured Candidatus Melainabacteria bacterium | reverse complement strand
ACACAATTTTATTACTTGGTACTATTTTTGGTGTCAGCTTAACTTGCGCATTTGCTGCAACATATACAAAATTCTCATCAAAATTCATAAAAAACTTTGAAGATTGTGATAAATATACAGAAACAATTACAAGTGAATTTGAAGGAAAAACATTTACAACAACCAGAAATATAATGGGTTGGAAAAATGGATTCTGCAAATATCAGGAAGTTATTTCTTCAACAGACGGGAAATATCAACTTAACTGTTCTTTTACCGGAGCGCAAATGGACGAATTGTACGAGGCAATGAAATCACGTTCAAGAGAAGTTGAAAAATATGACTTGGAAAGATTTGCAGAAACAACAGACGAAAACGGGAAGAAAAAATATGTGAGTATGGGAACTGAAACTATAAAAGGCAATAAAGCATATATTGCTTGGGCTAAGTATCAAAACAACCCGTATTTTTGTAAACCTCAAAAATTACAATAGAAAATTTTAATAAAACTTGCAAAAAAACACCTGACTTGTAAAAGTCAGGTGTTTTAATAAGGTTTCTTCTTTAGTTTAATCTTTTTTTTCTACCTTTTGAGATTTATCATCAACTTTCTGAGCATTTTGTTCTAAATTATGAGCTTTTTTCTCATGTATGTGTTTACCAATCATATTTGCAGGTTTCATTACAAGAACCGGAACAAGGTATCTGTATACCATACCAAATACAAACAATGATTTCAATACACCCATACCGTCAATCAAAGTTGTCAATTTCTTATTTTTCAAAACATCCAAATTAAAATCTCTGATATTTGAATAAGCTTTTTTCTCAAGCTTTGTAAGATCAAGAGCTTCTACTGAATCTGCCTTGATGTGTTTATGCCAATTTTCCATCATATATTTAAGATCTTTAGCTTCCCATTCACCTAAGACATCTGTTCTTCTTGCATCTTTATTATCGAGCAAGTAGTTAGCGGCGAATCTTGTTGTAACGCCATCCCACCACTTAGCCAATTTTGAATCCAAGAAATACGCACAAGCTGTAGAAACACCCCAAGTTAATACATCATTAATTGCAAGGGTTTTACGTTTTTCTGGATCTAACTTGTCATTTTCTAATGTTCTTATAACATACATACCTGAAATTAAGGTT
Source organism: uncultured Candidatus Melainabacteria bacterium (assembly GCA_946055575.1). Taxonomy (GTDB): domain Bacteria; phylum Cyanobacteriota; class Vampirovibrionia; order Gastranaerophilales; family Gastranaerophilaceae; genus Zag111. Next base: position 4,736 of record CAMGGL010000114.1, on the reverse strand, counting down.
GAACCAAGAGCTGACATGTGAGTTGTCATATTGTTCCATTTTTCACCATTTGTATGTTCTAAGATATATTTAGCAGTCTTACTTCTATAAAATTTTTCATAATAATTTTTAGCAATCCAATCGGTAAACTTGTCATAAAGCCCTGTATTTTTTACCTTTGCAGGATTTACGGAAGTAAACTGCGGTTGATAAGTTCTTTCAGAAACAGGAGTCGAAATTTGTTTAAAATTATTGGAACCGTTGTATGCTCTTATTTGTGCTATTTGCATTATTTGTTCCCTCCTGTAGTTTTTTCTAATGTTACATTGAGCGTAGGTTTTGAATATGCCATATTTGGAGCTTTTGGAGCTTCTTTTTTATGTCCTTTTTCCATTCCGAAAACATATTTCAGAATTGGCGGAATTAAAGCAATTGTTAACATTGCTTTTGGAATACCCAAAACTAAAGTATCAGGAATAAATTGTGCTATTTTACTAATTTTCTTGTAAGCTTTTGATTTTTCAAGTTTACGAGCACCAATTTCAGTACCTAAAACTTCTTCCAAACCGGTCAAATACTTTTTAGGATTTTCTTTTATCTTTCTAAAAGCTGCACCAAACGGAGCCATAACAATAGAAGAAACAACGAAACCGATTATCGCGGAAGATATAGCATGAGATGCTGCGTAAATACTATCTTCTTTATCATTCTTTCCAGCCATTGCTAAATTTGTTGCAGGTCTTAATCCTCCGGCTACAACAAGAGCCACCAATGCTTGACCGATTACTGATTGTTCTTCAAACATTGTATCTACCCATTGAAAGAACTTTGAACGGAAGATTTTATCCGATAGTGTGTTACCTAAATTCTTATAGCTACTATTAACGGCAGCTCCGTTTATACCCGTAAAGCTGCCGCTATAATATCCTCTATTCACACTTTTCTTGTCATAATACGCACCCGCACTCTTTTCCTCATTGCGCTCAAGCGAATTTCCATGCATTTGCTTTGTGAGCGCCCCGGCGGGATAATTTTTAATTGAGTCTATTTTCATGTCGCACCATTTAAATTAATTAACTGTCTGTACATTTATTTTAAATCAAAGAAAAAAAAAGTTTGTCAGTTGTTTACAAAAATGTTACAATTAATTGTAACTCTTACGCTTATTGTAAAAGAGCCATTATTGTATTGAAAAAACATATTATTTATTATAATATTATTGAAGGATGAGGGTTTTAAGTGAGCAACGGAACTGATATTGATTTAAAGTTAATAGCTCAGAATTGCGGGATTTTTTCAAGCGCTGAAAGTTCGGCTACCATTGAGAAAATCAACGCTTTAAAAGATACATATAATAAGCATGACTTATTATCAATTTACAATTACATGCTCTGCCATGCCACAGAACCTGATGTCATCATGCACCTGATAAGATGTGTTGACATGTATCGGGATTCATCAAGTTTAGAATATCTTGTGGATATTCTACTTTTGAAAAATGCAATAAATACGGATGAAACAACAAAAGAAAAATATAATAACGTTAGAGTAATGTGTGCAAAAGCAATTGCTAATCAAAAAAACACAGATGTCGTTTCTTCACTTTTATATTGTTTAAACAACAAAAATGAAAACTATCGAGTTCGCTTGGCATGCGCTGATGCTTTAGGAAGAATTGGCGACAGGTTTGCGGTTGCACCGCTTATTGAAGTTGTAACAGACGAGGATGAAAAATCAGTATATTTACGGGAATCTGCAGTATCTGCTTTAGGTTTGCTTGGAGATTCGAGAGCTTTAGACCCATTAGTCAGTATTTTAGAAACAAAACAAGGAATAATGGATAAGTTTTCATTTCTGAAAGAACGCGCAATTGAAGCACTTATCAAAGTCGGGTTTTGCGATAATGAAAGAGTTTTCAGAGCCTTAAGAAATTCCTTATCCGATGAATCCGCTCAAGTTCGCATAAATGCAATTGAAGCATTAATGGATTCTGAACATCCAAAAGCTTTTGAAACAATAAAAAAATGTTTGGAAGAAGATAACGACGACGAAGTGAAGAAAAATGCGATGATAGCCTTGTACAACATGTCAGACCGAAGCATTTTAGATGAAATAATCAAGTCAGACAAATATTCTGACGGGATAAAAACAGAAGCTGTTTCAATTCTTGATGAATACGAGAACGAGGATGAGGAAGAATAAATAATGAAATCAATAATATTACTATCTGGCGGACTTGATTCTTTAGTCAGTTTGGGATTAAAAAAAGAAGAACTTAATATAACTTTGGCGTTAACTTTTGATTACGGTCAAAAATCAGTACAAAAAGAAATCCAAGCCTCATCAAAAATTTGTAAACATTACAATATAGAACACAAAATAATAAAACTTGATTGGTTAAAAAATATTACTCAGACTTCATTGGTATCACAAAAAGCTATCCCAATAGGAAATTCTTTAGACAATCCCGAAAATAGCGCAAAGTCCGTTTGGGTTCCAAACAGGAACGGCTTATTTTTAAATATTGCGGGAAGTTTTGCAGATTCGTACGGATATGATTATATACTAATTGGGGCAAATAAAGAAGAAGGTCAAACTTTCCCCGACAACACACAAGAATTTATTGATGCAATAAACAAAGAATTTGAATATTCAACCTTAAATAAAGTGAAAGTTACTGCACCCTTGATAAATTCCAATAAAAATGATATAGTCATGTTAGCTTTAAAACACAATATCCCGCTTGAACTTGTAATGAGTTGTTATCAAGGTACTGAAGGGCATTGCGGGGTATGTGAATCTTGCCAAAGGTTGAAGAAAGCGCTTGATTTCAATAAGGATATGTATTACTCAAAGGTATTGTTTAAATAAGATGAAAACATTTTTTATAGATGAAGATATTAAATATATTGGTTCTCAGTTAGCTCCACATTGGATTTACAAAAACTTCAAAATTCAAGGAGATGCGATAGTTGCGTTTTGCGGAGAGTGTGAAGTGAAACTTACTGAAATGGTTGACATCGAAGATGTAATCAACAATGAACCTATTTATAGCAAATACATGCTTAGTTTTATCTCAGAACAGTTTAATATCGGCTTGGTTGAAGGAGTGTTAAGACAACGACTATTGATGACTACGATAAAAGAGGCTTTAGAAAAAAGAAATTATATTGTCAGAAGAAATGGGGATGACCTGTTTGTAAATGACAAAAAGCTGTCAGTATCTATTGCAACCAAATCAATCAATTCCGTATTAATTCATACAGGAGTGAATATATTATCAGATGGAGCTCCTATCCCTGTTTCCGGTTTAAAAAGTGATTTAAATATGGAAAATGTTAAGGAATTTGCACTTGAGGTTATGAAAAACTATACTGAAGAAATAGAGGATATAGTTTTGGCAAGCACGAAAGTCAGAGGTGTTTAATGCTAAAAGATACTAATAAATACGAAGAATCAGCACATTTTTCATACGGAGAATACAAGCGCAAAGTCAAAAAAGGTCCAAATAAAGATTTAATGGTCTTTGTGTCTGTATTTATTATCGGCGTGCTAATTATATTAGGCTTTGCAAAAATATTATCACCAAATGTAGATGTGGGCATACACGTAAATGATGAAATATCTACATTTACGGATGACGAAACAGACACACCAACTTCTATGATTGACGACAGGCTAAGAGGATTGCAAATGGAAGATGAAGGCAAAAAACAGGGTGATGAACAGATGTTTTCGCCGGAACTTGATGAACGTGTTGTTATCCCAAGCCAAATCAGAAAAACAGTCGGACAAATGGAAGCTGAAAAAGCTGCAGAAGAAGCAAAATTAAAAGAAGCCGAACATAAACAAGAAGCAGCCAATGAACGAAGACAAGAAACAAAGCCTCAACCAAGCGAAAATAAAGGTATTCAACCAAAACCTGCAATAACAAAAGCACCTGCACCTGCAACAGGGGAAGCAATTGTTAATGCTAAAGTTGTTGTTGGCTACTATGCGACGGAGAAACAAGCAGAAGTAGCAAAAACAATTATTCAAGATGCAGGACTCAGCGGGACTCCGATTGTAAAAAATCTTGGAGGGTATTATACACTACAAGTCGGCTCATATTCATCTCGAGAAAAAGCCCAACAGGCCGCTAACAGCTTACTGAAAAGCAATTTCCCTGCAAGAGTTATTATTGAGTAATCAGTTATAAATAAATTGGTTGACCGCAGCTTTAATGGGGCATTTTTATAGGCTTTTGCATAAGGCGTAATGTTGAATAGACCCTAAAATCCGCCTCGCATTAAACAGATATCGCTTACGCTTACATCCTCTGCTTGGCTTGTTCAGGGTGACACAGTTGCTAAAGGTGTATTCATTCCCACTCCTAAGATGGGCGAGGGGGTAGAGGTGAGATCTGGTTAAGGTTGGGCACGTGTGTCACCCTGAATTTATTTCAGGATCTTTTTAAATTGACTTACAGTTTGAGAAAAAGTGTCAGATAAAATAAGAAATTATGGAGGATTTCCTTATTCTGCATTATATTGCGGTGCAAAAACTTGCACCCTACTCGCTAGGGTGAGGTCTGGTTAATGTTGGGCACGTGTGTCATCCTGAACTTGTTTCAGGATCTTTTTAAATTGACTTACAGGTTGAGAAAATGCGTCAGATGAAATGAGAAATTTATTGTCGGTTTGGTAAAACCGACCTACACTACTTAGAGCGTTTTTTAGATGCTGTAATCTCAAAACTTCGTTTAATAATAGAATCCA
>CAMGGL010000113.1 GCA_946055575.1 uncultured Candidatus Melainabacteria bacterium | reverse complement strand
AATTGTAAAATGTAATTGTGATAAAAATCACAAATTCTGAATTTAATCAAAGTTAAGAATACTGTGATATAAAAAGGAGAAATAATATGACAACAAAAAGCAAAAAGACAGTTGAAAACTTGGAAAAAGCTTTGAACACAAAGACAAACCTTGTTGAAACTGCTGAACAATTAGAGCTTTTGATTGAAAGAGTTAAGAAAGCTCAAAAACTTTATGCAACTTTTTCTCAAGAAAAAGTTGATGCTATTTTTAAAGCTGCAGCTACAGCTGCGGATAAAGCTCGTATTCCTCTTGCAAGAATGGCTGTTGAAGAAACAGGTATGGGTGTTTTAGAAGATAAAATCATCAAAAACCATTTTGCATCAGAATACATTTACAACAAACATAAAAACGCAAAAACTTGCGGTATCATTAAAGAAGACAAAGCAAACGGTATTAAAGTAGTTGCTGAGCCTTTGGGAATTTTAGCGGGTATCGTTCCAACAACAAACCCTACATCAACAGCAATTTTTAAATCATTAATTGCGTTAAAAACCAGAAATGCAATTATCTTTTCACCACACCCGAGAGCAACAAAATCAACTATTGAGGCTGCAAGAATTGTTTTAGAAGCAGCTGTTAAAGCAGGTGCACCGGAAGATATTATCGGATGGATTGATGTTCCATCAATTGAAACTTCAAATCAATTAATGAAACACCCGTCAATTGCTTGCATTTTAGCTACAGGTGGTCCGGGAATGGTTAAGGCAGCTTATTCATCAGGAAACCCTGCATTAGGTGTAGGTCCGGGTAATGCTGCTGCAGTTATTGATGAAACAGCGGATATTAAAATGGCAGTTTCTTCAATACTTATGTCAAAGACATTTGATAACGGTATGATTTGTGCTTCTGAACAGTCTGTTGTCGTTGTTGATAAAGTTTACGAAGAAGTTAAAAAAGAATTTATCTATCGTGGTGCATATTTAATAAGTGCAGAAGAAGAAAAGAAAATGATAGATCTTCCGTTCATCGATCCGAAACGTGGTACTGCTCATCCTGACATTGTTGGTCAAAGCGCACATAGAATTGCTGAGCTATCAGGATTTGAAGTTCCTGAAACCGCTAAAATTTTGTTAGCAGAAAGACCGGCTGTTGATTGGGAAGATCCGTTCTCAAGAGAAAAATTATCTCCAATCTTAACAATGTACAGAGCAAAAGATTTCGAAGAAGCAACCGAAATGACTTTTGAATTGGTATCAAAAGGTGGGGCGGGTCACTCTGCAGACCTTTATACTGATACACGCAGTCAGGAAAGAGTTGACAGATTTGCAGAAAAAATGCCTGCATGCCGTGTTTTAATCAACTCACCATCTGCACAAGGCGGTATTGGTGACTTATTCAACTTCAAATTAGAACCGTCATTATCATTAGGTTGCGGTTCTTGGGGTAAAAACGCAGTTTCAGGTAACATTGGAGTTGAAAACTTATTGAATTACAAAACAGTTGCTGAAAGGAGAGAAAATATGCTCTGGTTCAAAGTTCCACCTAAAGTTTACTTCAAAAGAGGTGCTGTTGACCTTGCACTTCGCGAACTTCAAGGTAAAAAACGTGCATTTATTGTTACAGACAGATTCTTATTCAACTCAGGCGCTGTAGACAGTATTGTAAACGTATTAGATGAAGTCGGTATAGATCACCAAATTTTCTTTGATGTAAAACCTGATCCGACACTTTCTACAATCAATCAAGCTATGGAAATCATAAGACCTTATGAACCTGATGTAATCATTTCATTAGGTGGCGGATCTCCAATGGACGCTGCAAAAATCATGTGGTTATTGTACGAACAACCTGATACAAACTTTGAAGATATTGCAATGAGATTTATGGATATCAGAAAAAGAATTTGCAGAATCCCTGATTTAGGCAAAAAAGCAACAATGGTTGCAATCCCTACAACATCAGGTACAGGTTCTGAAGTTACACCGTTTGCAATTATCACAGACGATGAAACTCACGTAAAATATGCAATTGCAGATTACGCATTAACTCCTAATATGGCAATTGTTGACCCTAACTTTGTTGACGGCATGCCAAAGGGTTTAACTGCAGCATCCGGTATTGATGCTTTAGTTCACGCAATTGAAGCTTATGTATCTTGTATGGCTACTAACTTCACTAATTCAAACGCTTTGGAAGCATCAAAACTTGTATTCAGATATCTCGAAAGATCTTGGACTGAAGGTGCTAATGACCCTATCGCAAGAGAAAAAATGCACTATGCCGCAACTATTGCAGGTATGGCTTTCGCAAACTCATTCTTGGGATTATGCCACTCTATGGCTCACAAGTTAGGTGCTATGTTTAATGTACCTCACGGTGTTGCTAACGCACTTTTAATCAGACAAGTTATCAAATACAACGCAGTTGATTGTCCGAAAAAACAAGCAATCTTCCCTCAATACAAGTTCCCTAACGCTAAGACAAAATACGGTCAAATCGCTGATGAACTTGGTTTGGGCGGTAAGAATGACGATGAAAAAGTTGAATTGCTTATCAATGAAGTTGACAGATTGATGAAAGCTGTTAATCTTCCAAATTCAATCAAAGATTTTGGTATTACAGAAGAACAATTCTATGCAAAATTGGATGAAATGGTTGAATTGGCATTTGACGATCAATGTACCGGTGCAAACCCTGCATACCCTATTATGTCAGATATGAGACAAATCTATATCGATGCATTTGAAGGTGTTGTAAGAGATTATTATCCGACAGCAAAAAAATCAAAATAATTAAATTTGATAAACACACAAAAACAGGCGGTATAAACATACCGTCTGTTTTTAATTTGTATGAATGATTTATTAAAACTCACACTTGGTGCTATAATAAACTGCAGAAGGAGAGTTAATTATGGAAATAAAAATTGTAGAAAACACAAAAGAGGTTGTTTGTGATGTGCTCGTAGTTGGCAAATTTATCGACAAACAAACTTCTAACGCTTTATTAAACAGATTTGCACCGGAAAATTTCACGGGCAAAAAAGGGGAAACTTTTTCAATTCACACACAAAAGGAATACCCGTCAACATATATTTTAGGAATAGGCTTAGGCGAAGAACAAAACTTGGATAATAACGTAATAAGAGAAAATATAGCCAAAGCCGTCAAAAAATGTATTGAACTAAAAGCTAAAACAATTGCTTTTGACATTGAAACTGATTTGGCTTGCGGAATTTCCATTGTAATCGGTACTTCACTTGCAAATTACCATTTTGACAAATATAAAACAAAAAAAGAACACCGAATTGCTGAAATATATTTATCGAATGTATTACCGGAAAGTATTGAATATGCAAAAACCGTTGCAGATGCAGTGAAATTAGCAAGGAATTTGGCAAACGAACCTGCACAATTTGCAACTCCGGCGAAATTGGCAGAAATTGCACAAGGTTTAGACGGAATAAACACAGTTGTCTACGACGAAGCAAAAATCAGAGAACTAGGCATGGGTGCATATTTAGCGGTTGCACAAGGAAGCGTTCAACCACCAAAATTTATTCATATGAAATACATTCCTGAAAATCCTAAAAAACGTATTGCAATAATCGGTAAGGGCTTATGTTTTGACAGTGGTGGGCTTGACATCAAACCGGCATCATCTATGCTAACAATGAGAGATGATATGTCAGGCGCAGCATGTGTTTTAGGAGTTATGAAAGCTCTTGGAAAATTAAGACCTAATATTGAAGTTCACGGGATTATTGCGGCTTGTGAAAATATGCCGTCAGGAAGTTCTTACAAACCGGGAGATATTGTAACTGCTAAAAACGGAAAAACAATTGAAGTTGATAATACCGATGCTGAAGGCAGATTAACTTTAGCTGACGCACTTTGCTACGCTTGTGAACTTGGCGTAGATGAAGTAATTGATATTGCAACTTTAACAGGAGCCTGCATGGTTGCACTTGGAAATGCCGCATCCGGCATAATGGGTAATGATGAAGATTTCGTAAAAAATATCATCCAAACAGGTGCATACGTTGGAGAAAAATATTGGGAAATGCCAATGTGGCAAGAATACAGAGATAATATGGATAGTGACATTGCCGATATGAAAAATACCGGAACACGTTATGGCGGAGCATCTGCAGCCGGAATGTTCCTAAAAGAATTTGTAACGGAAAATGTTAAATGGGCACACCTTGATGTTGCAGGAACGGCATTTTTAGATAAACCGTTCAAAGAATTTTCCAAAGGCGCAACAGGTGTAGGTGTAAGAACTCTACTTAGCCATATAATTGCGTAATAAAATGTTTAAAATAAACAAGTATTTAAGCACAGATAAAATTATCTGTGCTTTTTACTGCCAAAGCAAACTAAGCCAGATGACTAACAAAAAATAATCACACAGACAATATACAAATCAGTTTATGTTAAGTTTAATATAATTAATCTTTTTCATACTTCCAGCTATTCTTAATTCAAACGAGGACGAAAGTCCTCTTTTTTTTACCTCTTAACAAAATTTGATTAATATGGTAAAATCAGCATATAAAAAGGAGTAAATTATGAGAGCAAAAATTTTTGGAATAATATTAGTAATGATTTTAGCAATGCAAACGACTTTTGCAGCGCCGTTTAGCGGTAATGCAAAAACAAAAAGAATACCTGCCGGTACAAAATTTGATTTAAAAATGTTAAATACGGTTGACACATCAGTTAATCCGGAAGGTACAAGTTTTTCCGCAATACTAATGTCAGATCAAACCGCTGATGATGATGTAATATTACCATCGGGATCTATGGTAAGAGGTGACATAAAAGGAGTTGCACAACCGCGCAGAATGTCAAAAGGTGCTGTTTTATACCTCAACTTTGACCACGTAGTTACACCAAACGGCAGACAGTTACCGTTATCACTAAACGTTGTAGGCAGAACAGATATGACACCTGATGGAGGAATAACTACAACGAAAGGCTATTACGATGCTTGGAGACAAACATGCTCCAAATCAGGGCAAATTACAAAAGATGCAATTTCTTGGGGTGAAAATGTTACAGATACAGGCTGGCAATATGTTGTTGTACCATTTGCAGCTTTTGGCGGAGTTGTTGGAACCGCCGGATACTTCGTTTACGGAAGCGTTGCTGACATGATTAAAAAAGGAAAACACGTTAGAATTAATAACGGAGAAACTCTTAACGTAATTCTGACAGAACCTATTGATGTTCCTGTAATATAGAGTGTTATATAAATGTCAAAACTTGATAAAATAGAAGAACTTCAAAATATACTTAAGCAAGACAGCGAGAATATGCAAGCAAGACGCCAACTCGCTGTTTTGCTGATAGATTGCGGATTTAATGATGAAGCACTATCTCATCTTTTATATTTATCAAAAATTTTTAGTAATGATGACGGTATTTTTTATAATTTGGGAATTGTGTATGAAAAAATAAAAAAATTTGATAAAGCAAAAGATGCTTATCTTAAAGCCCTCGACATAAATCCCGACTCAACAGATGCAATGTACAATCTCGGACTTGTCTACACAGAACTTGGAGAATACGAACGGGCAATCGAATGTTTTCAAGTTATTTTAGATTATGATAAAGAAGATTCAAATACATATTTCAATATGGGTCTTGCTTATTTCAAACAAAAAAAATTTATTAAAGCAATGGAAAATTTTCAACGCACAATAGATATAAATGACGATGATTTATATGCACACTTTTATATAGGAAATATTTTTAAAGAATTGGGAGATTTAGACGCTGCAAGAGAACAGTTTCAAAAAGTACTTACTTTATCGCCGGATTATAGCTGGGCATACTACAACCTCGCGGTTATTGATTCTGAAGAAGGCAATTCGACCGACGAAGAAACAAAT
>CAMGGL010000112.1 GCA_946055575.1 uncultured Candidatus Melainabacteria bacterium | reverse complement strand
AAATAAATAAAATAACTATCCCCATACTTGATCAATTTACTGATTTTATGATTGCAAATCATAAAAAAGTGTCCCCAAACTTCTTTGCGGACGAATTTAACAGAGTAAAATGGATTTGCCTGCAAGAATTACCTGAAGATGTTTTTTGCACCGAAGCCGAAATTGCAGCTACAAAACTGGCTGAAACAGAAAATACAAACTTTGCCGGAATTATCATGAGTTCACTTTGCAAACTGGTTGAATTTATACCGGAACTACTTGAACCAATGGCAATAAAAGGCTACGAGATTTCAAAAATTAACGGCGATACAATACACATGTTATCAAGGCTTAATGACTTGAGAAAAATATATTATGGTCAACCTGATAAACTTTTTCAATATATTAAAGTCCTTTATAAAGAAGAAAAATGTCTGAAAGAACTTGTTAATAATTACGAAAAAGCCACAAAAAGTTATAAAACATTAACAAGAAGACCCGCAACTTTGCAAGAATACGAACAAATGCTTGGCTTTATTCAAACAGAAATCGGGAAACTTACCAAACGTAAACATCCAACAGATGCTCTAGATAAGCTGATATCCGCGAGAGAAATATTTATAAGACGAAATAATACAAAGCACGTCGCATATATAGATTTGCTTATAAAAGAAATAGAAAAAAATATTACTCAAAGTTAAAATAACATCTTTACCAAAATTAACTTAAACATTGTTTACATGAGCAGGTAAGTATTACATTTATGTAATATGATTTATATATAAATAGGGAGAAAATATGTCGGTACAAACAAACCAATCATCAAAAAGAAAAATAGATGAAAACCTAATACCACAAAATATAGAAGCTGAAGAAGCCGTACTTGGTGCAATTCTCGTAAATCCCGAAACCCTCGCTAAAGTTTCGGATACACTAACCGCATCAAGTTTTTACAAACCTGCACATAGATACATATATGAATCTATGCTGCAACTATTTAATAATAATGACAATATTGATATTGTATCAGTTTCTGATGTTTTAAGCTATAGCGGAAAGCTTGAGGCTGTAGGTGGCAGAGCCTACATTAACGATTTGGTAGAAAACACCATTACAACCTCAAATATCTCATATTACGCAAAAATAATTCAAGAAAAAGCAGTAAAAAGAGCCTTAATCAACGCAGGTTCAGAAATTGTAAGTAAAGGATATGATTTGGAACCGAGTGACAGATCATTAGAACAGGCAGAAAAACTCATATTTGATATAGGTTCAAGCAAAGCTACAGCAGATTTGAAACACGTAAAAGATTTAGTCCTTGACACTTGGGACAGCATTGAATACCGATACAACCACAAAGATGAATTATCAGGACTCAGAACTGATTTTAACGAACTGGATACAATGATGAGCGGATTGCATAAATCGGATTTGATTATTCTTGCAGCTCGTCCTGCGATGGGAAAAACCGCATTTGCACTAAACATTGCTCAAAATGTTGCGATAAAAGAAAATGTTCCAGTATGTATATTTTCTCTTGAAATGTCAGCCTCACAACTGGTTCAACGTATGTTGTGTTCTTATGCGGAAGTTGATGCTCAACGCTTAAAAACAGGGAATATGCTTCAACAGGATTTGGAAAAACTTGCAATGGCAATGAATGATTTTTCACAAGCGCCAATTTATATTGATGATACCAGCGGATGTACGTTAACTGATATTCGAACAAAATGCCGGAGATTAAAAACTCAGCAAAAAGATTTGGGGCTTATTGTAATAGACTACCTTCAACTTATGGAGGGTGGCGGAAAAGATGACCGTCTGCAACAAATTTCAGCAATTTCAAGAGGTTTGAAAATTTTGGCAAAAGAACTGGATGTTCCGATTATTACGCTTTCGCAGCTTTCCCGTGCCGTTGAAGGCAGAAACGATAAACGCCCGATGCTGTCAGATTTAAGAGAATCAGGTTCTATCGAGCAGGATGCCGATATAGTAATGTTCATTTACCGTGAAGATTATTATAACAAAGGAGAAACTGAGGAAGAAGAAAGTATTAAAGCATCATCTAAAGGTTTATCTGAAATTATAATCGCAAAACATAGAAACGGACCTGTCGGAACTATCAAACTGTTATTTCAAGGCAATATTACAAAATTCAAAAACCCAATTGATAAATCATTTGACGCATTTTAGTAAATATGGCTTGCAATATATTCAGATATTAGTATAATAACTTTTATGAATATAAATTTTGCAAAAAAATCCGCAGCCATATTATCAATAGCATCAAATTCATTTATAATAGCATTGAAACTGGTAGTTGGCATAATGTCCGGAAGCGTGAGTATAATTTCAGAAGCAATTCACTCAATGAGTGATTTTTTAGCCTCTGTTTTAACCCTATTTTCTGTTGTTAAATCTGCAGAACCAGCCGATGAAGAACATCCTTTCGGGCACGGAAAATACGAAGATATGTCAGGTTTTATTGAAGGCGGCTTGATTATTTTTGCTGCATTTTTTATATGCTATGAAGCGATAAAAAAAATGTTTACCCCTGTTCAATCTATTGATACAACTTTAGGTTTAACAGTCATGGGAATATCAGTTATCCTAAATATTGTAGTGAGTGCAATACTGTTTAGAGTGGCAAAGAAAAGCCAATCCATATCATTATACGCAGATGCACAACATCTAAGTACTGATGTTCTGTCATCTTTAGGGATTTTTGCAGGACTTTTAATTATAAAATTAACAGGATTATATATTTTGGACGCAGTTATTGCAATAATTGTAGCCTTAATTATTTTAAAAACAGGTTTTTCTATTTCAAAAAGAACAATGAACAACCTTTTAGACTGTTCTTTATCAAAAGAAGAACTCGATGAAATTTGTGACTATTTAAATAAATTCAATAATAAAGATATATTGTACTATAAAAACTTGAAAGCTCGCAGACTTGGAGCTCACAAAAGTATTGAAGTTACATTTGTTTTTCCAAAAGATATGACGATACTGGAATGTCACAACCATTGCGATTTAATCGAAAACGGCTTATCTGAGCATTTTGGAGATATTTCTGCAAGTATACACTTTGAACCCGAATTAAGTACTAAAAATCTGACAAATATTTAATAAGTTTTTTCATATTACGGTTCCATGCCCCATGCCAGTTTTTAAGAATAACATCTGCAGGTGTCATAGAGTCAAATGTATATTGTTTTATTGCATCCAAAAATCTTTCTTCTCCAGAACCTTGCGATTTTAATGATTGTTCTGCAATTGAAATTATTTCCTTTGCATAATCCAAAACTTTTCCTTTTTTCACCGGAGTTTGCAGAGTATTTTTCGGGACATTATATCTTATTTCCGAAAAATCCTTATATTGCAAAGACTTTAAAAGGTTTTCACATTCAGTCATCGCCGAAGACGAATAAAAAATTCCCTTATAAATAGCAAGTATTGCATATTTCAAATCTCCGCCGACACAATCATGGTTTCTGATTTCAATAAAATTACGCATCCGAACCTCAGGGAAACATAAATTTGCCTGTAGTTCATAATCGTCAATGGTTGGCTTAGTGCCATCCCAGCCTGATTTCATGTATTCAGAAAACGTAATATTTCCGTTAACTTCAAAATTTAAATCATCCCTTTTAATAAAAATCATAGGAGTATTCAAAACATACTCTATATAATCTTCAAATGAAAATTCTTCACTTATTTTTCCCGCAAAACCGCAACGATCATTATCAGTATTAAGCCAGCTTAAAGCCCTAAAAGATTTATAACCGGTATCAACACCACCGCGAATAGGAGAATTTGCAAACATTGCAGTCATAAACGGGGTTAATTTATTCGCCAATTTAAATTTACGCATTGCATCTTCTTCTGAACTAAAATCTATGCAGCATTGAATACCTGCAGTTTCTCTCATCATAACATCCGATAAAATACCCCAAAGGTACTTTGCCATAATTTTATATCGCTTTTTTGGAATCAAATTAATTGATTTATGCGTTGAATACGGAGAAACACCGTATTCCAAGAGCGCAATCCCTCTTTTTTCAAGCAAAGGCATCATTACGGAATTTAAATAATCAATTTTATCTTTTAGTTCGAAAATTGTACGCTCCGGTTTTGCACTAATTTCAACTTGAGAACCCGGTTCAAGAGTTATTGTGTCATGTTTATATTTTAATCCGATAAGATTTTTACTGTCTGTAATATAATCCCAAGTTTCTTCCTTTGCAAAATCTTCAAGAAGATTTTTTATACCATTATCAGACCAATAATCAATAGCTTTAAACGAGCATTTTGAAATTGGCAATCTTTCATATTCTAGACCAATAGAAAAATCTTCAGGTTTAGTGAAACCTTTTGTATACAATTTTAAGATTTCATCTTTAGTTAACTCTTGTGCTATTTTATACATGCCTGCCCCTTTACTTAAATAATATTATAACATCATTTAAAATATCAAATAAAAGAATGTAAACATTTAGCCCGTTGGGTAAATTAGTTAGTAATTCTGTGCTATTATATATAACAAGATGAACTACTTTGAACGAGCAAAATATTTCAGAACAAAAAAAAGACTTGGTCAAAACTTTTTGATTGACGGAGAAGTTATTAGTGACATTATTGATTATGCTCAGATTTCACCTGAGGATACAATTGTTGAAATTGGTCCGGGAGTAGGTTTCGTAACGGAGCAGCTTATTAAACATGCCAAAAAAGTCATAGCAATTGAACTTGATAAAGAAGCGGTAAATGAATTAGAAAAACTCAATGCAGATAATTTACAAATTATCCATAACGATATTTTAAAAACGGACTTATCTGAGTTATGTGAGGAAAATTTTAAAATCGTAGCAAACATACCGTATTATATAACAAGTCCTATTATTGCCCATTTACTGGGAGAAGTTGACGACTTAACAAACAAAAACCGTGCAAAAACAACAGATATAATCGTTATGGTACAAGAAGAAGTCGCAAGACGAATGGTCGCAAATGAAAATTCTTCAAACAAACAATACGGATTATTGACAATACTTTCTCAATTTTGGGCTGATGTAAACATTTTACGACTTGTTGGACGTAAATCATTTTTCCCTGCCCCAAAAGTAAATTCAGCGTTGGTTAAATTAAAAGTACGCAAAGAACCAAAGTTAAAACTCAATGATTATACCCATTTTCGAAAAACTGTAAAAGCGGCTTTTGCACAAAGAAGAAAAAACATTAAAAACTGTCTGTTAAGTGCAGGATTTCAAAAAGACAGTATAATTAACGCACTACATGAACTTCAATTAGATGAGAATATACGAGGAGAAAAACTCTCAATCGAACAGTTCGGCAAATTATCCGAACTTCTTGCAACAAAGAGTTAGTCGCAAATTTTCACTCCAAAATCTATTGCTTTTAAATCGTTCTTTACCCAATAACCCAATTCAGGCTTAAATTTTTCATCTATTGAAAAATAAGTTGGACCGGAACCGGTCATTATTGAAGTCGGATAAGCAGACTTTATATGCTGTAACTGCTGATAATTATCAATTACAGCCCATTCTAAATCGTTAACAAAATTTGCACGCTCATTTTGTAATTCAGGCTTATTTTTTTCAGAAAATGATGTATACGCCTCTTTTGCAGAAATTCCCAAGCCTACAGGCTTTATTAAATTAACATTAAACGGCACAAAATCAGTATCTTCAAGAATTTCCCCGCGACTTGAGGTCTTTACCCTTCCGCCTTTTAAACAGAAATTCAAATCTGAACCTAAACCTGCACAGATATCATGCAACTGAGAATTTGATAATTTATTATTAAAAATAACATTTAAGCCAAATAATACACCTGCAGCATCAGTACTTCCACCGGCAAGACCGGCAGCAACAGGAATATTTTTC
>CAMGGL010000111.1 GCA_946055575.1 uncultured Candidatus Melainabacteria bacterium | reverse complement strand
TTCTGCGATCCCTTCGGTTTTCTACAAACATTTTACAAACATTACACAAATATTCTACAACCACATTTTCAGATACAATTACGATTTCCGGTCACCGGAAAAGTAACTTTCTTCACACAATTGTTACTTCTGATACTTTCCCATTTCAAGAAATCCAGATATATATTTTTTGAAAAACGCCATTTTTGAGCTATTTTTCCTCGAAAAAACCTTGTAACAAATTAACTCGTATTTGTTACCACTCATTTTTATAATTTTGAAGGAGGATTTTCCAATTATGAATTGTTACCAAGATAACAACAATATCGCTGACACTTCCGGGAACCTACGCAAGAATATGTCAGATAAGGAACTGCAACAGAAACTCACAATCGAAACCAATCCCCAGACGCAGCTGCGAATTCTGATCGAACTGAATACACGCCAAGCCAGACAAATCACTGCCCTTACAAATCGAATTGCCATTCTGGAAGATAAGGCATTGAAAAAAGCCGGGAGAAAACGTGTGCCTATCTATCTGGACGGTAGGGAATTGACCGATGATGATATCCTTTACTACATTGACGAGGATTACTATACAATCGTAGAATTAGAACGTGTTACCAAAGCTCCTAAAAACCTGATTCGCAATCGGTATAATAGAGCCAAGAAGAAGCAACGGATTGCTAAAGAATAATGCTTATATCATAAATACCGCCGAACGGAAGAACCTTTCCGTTCAGCGGTATTTAGCAGATTTTGTTCGCTTCACTTATAACTCTTTCTTAAAGCAGATAATTCTGCCTGCTTCAATAAATCCCATAGCCATATGAAAATGCAAACTATCTTCATTGTCTAATTCGCAATCACTAGCAAATTCCGTACATCCCTTTTCTTTTGTCCATTTTTCGCACTCCGTCAATATTTCTTTTGCAAAACCTCTGTGACGAAATTCCTCTTTTACAAAAATCCCCTCTAAATATCCAACCGGCGATGAATCCGTACCTTCTACATAATCATATCTCAGTTGGCATTCTGCAAATCCTACCGGCTCACTATCAACATACTTGATGAAATATTGAGCATCTTCTTTTGCCATATTATCGGAAATATCATCAATTAATTCTTGTATAGTATCTACATCCCACATTTGGACTGCTAATTCTGCAATAACAGTTATATCATCTTTTTTAGCCTTCTTTACCATAGCAAACTCTCCTTACTCTTATTTAAAACATTTCATCAAGCAACAAATAGTAATTAATCTTTTCATAATTAGGCTCCATACCCAACATCTCAAAAAACAGTTTCTCGAATTCAGAATTGTGAAAAAAATTTCTAATTTCTCTGACGCACATTGAAATATCCAACCATTTATCCGCAGTTCCACATCTTGCTAAATCAAAAAAATATATTTCATCGTTGCAAATAAACAAATTACTGATATCGCCATGTGAAAACACTAACTCTTCATGTGGCTTGTTGTCGCAGAGCCATTTATATAGTTCTTGTGGATCTGTAAATTCCGTTGAATCTTCCCAATTAGATATATCAGTATCTGCCAGACCGTTCTTCAAAAGATAATCCAGTTCCTCCAATCTCATATCAATTTGTGATGAAAACGGACAGTTTGAGATATCAATGGATTGCAATAACTTAATTGCATTTGCTAAGTATGCTATGTATTGTATAGGATCCTCTGCAAAATCATCTATACTTTTCCCCTCAATTTCGCTCATAATCAAATATTCTGTACTTTCTTTTTGACCATATTCAATTACTTTGGGAACGTTTAGTATGCCTTCCAACCACTGCATTACTTCAGCTTCTCGCTTGACACTATAGGTTGTTCGTGAGTATATTTCATTAATCCTTTTTAAATATACAACCTGGTCTTCAATTTGACATTTATATACTTCTGCCGCCGACATACCTACAGCATCTTTTTCTTGAACGATAATTTTGTCTATATACTTCATGCCTATACCTCCTAGCTCAAGACATATTAACCTATTGATAGATTATATCACACTCAAAACGTCATGTCAATTATATATTCAGCACCTATCACTATCGCCATACGTTAATCAAGATTACTAACATATCCTTACCACGCCCCAAAAATCCACCCTAAATCTCAAAAACCTCAAAACTTAAAAATCTTAACTAGTCATAATCACGTCATAAAAATCGCCCTACTTTTCTGAAAACAGCAATAATCCCGATTTAGGGTCATTTTCTCACTAGTCCGCATAACGTACCGAAAATTCGCCCCATTTTTCAAAATCCCTGCAAAACCTTGATTTCTTAACATGTCTGCACAACGTACCAAAAATCCCGAACTTTTCTCAAAATCTGCAAAATCCATACATTTTCAATTTTTATTGAAACTTTCATTTTTGGAAAATCTTTAAAATTTTTCTTGACACGCCCTTCCTAGGCGATTGTACATTTACACCTTGCACGCTGTTTCCGATTACACATTTATCACATCAAAACCGCCCAACGCATCCACACTCTTTACGTTCACGACCCCCAAACCCCATATGTTATAATTAAAATGCGAAGCACCGCTAAATTTACGAAAGGAATTGTGGAATTTCACAGACACATAATAGATACGATTTACGAACATAAGAAAACAGATACACTTTAGAAATTTCCGGTAACAGCCATGGAAAATCCAAATGTATCAAACCTTCTCTTGCCTTCCGTCCCGGAATGTAATAATATGACCTTAGAAGGGGTCGCAGAATTGTATGACCATATGAGAAAAGTAAATTTTCTATTGCCTTAGATTTACCTTAAACATAAAATTATTCTTTAAATTTAACCTTGTATCTATTTTATATTTTTTCCTTTTTGGATTTCCATCAATCCTATAAATGCTATTATTTTTAATATCATAGCTTACAGACCAAATTGTATTAGCATCCTTTCTCTATCATAATCACATCTAAACAGTACAAAAATCTTTTTGATTTCTAAATACTTATCCATATCATCAACTACTTAACAAATTGTAATTTAGCGAATAGTAACTTAATTTTCTTTTTTATTAAACATATGGCGTACTTTATCTATTCGATTATTTGGTCTGCGTGATTGAATAACTGGTTCACAAGTAGCAATTTGATAATCTTTTAATTCTGTCAAAAAAACTGCTTGCCCATTTGTATATAGAGTTAAAGTATTACGATATTCATTAATACAACGTGCAGGAATATGTCCTGTAAAAATAACTTCATCATTTTTTGATTGACTTGTTTCAATTATTGCACAATGTTTTTGTGCATCATTATATGCACGAGAAAAGTATTCCTGTGGTGTAAAAAGTATAAACGAACAATATGGCTCTAATAATTGCGTTCCCGCTTTTTTCAATGTTTGTTCAAGTACAATTGGGGCAAGAAAGCGAAAATCCGAGGGAGTACTAACAGGGCTATAATAAACACCATATTCAAAACATATTTTACAATCTGTTACTTCCCAACCATACAAACCTTGCTCCAGTCCATAATTAATACCTTCTCTTACTGCATTTTGGAAACTTTGATTTAAATAACCGAGTGAAACTTTGCTTTCGTACTGTATTCCACTGCCAATTGGAAGTGGAGTTATTGATAATCCAATTGATGCCCAAAATGGATTTGGTGGTACTTCAATATGAATAGTATAATCTGCCTTTTGTAATGGCTTTTCCAAATAAATTACGGTTGGATCTTCGATTCTTATGTTTATGTGATATTTTTCAATCAACAGAGAACAGATAACTTCTAACTGCACTGTTCCTAAAAAAGAAATGATGATTTCATGTGTTATCGTATCAACATAATAACGTAAAAGAGGATCAGTATCTGCAATTTCTGTAAGAGCATCCAATAATTTTTCTCTCTCTTCTATTTTTATCGGTTCAATTCTTGTTCGTAGTATTGGTACAGTCTTGTCATTCCATACATTGCATGGCAAAAGCTTTTCATTTCCTATAATATCGTTCAATCTTAATGTATTGTTAGGTATAATAAAAATATCTCCAGAACAAACTGTTTTTGTCTGTATCATTTCTCCATTTGAAGGAATATATATTTCTGTAAGTTTCACTTTCTTTTTTTCTGGCAATATAATTGTATCTCGTAAGTGTAATGTTCCACTGTAAAGACGCAAATAAACTAATCTTTGCTTATGGTCTGTATATTCAATTTTAAAAACCCTTCCACATAGTTCTGAATCATTCTCATTCATTTCAGGACAAAAAAGATTTGAAATAGCTTCGATGAGTTGTTGAGTCCCTATATTATTTCTAGCACTTCCATGGTATATAGGAAACAACGAACCTTTTTTAACACACCTATATTCTTCATACGTTAATTCTTGTATAGTCAATTTTTCTCCTGCAATATATTTTTCTAAAAGTTTATCATTTTTGGAAATTACAGGATCCCAATCATCTAAATCAATAATATTTTTAATTGATATTTCTGGAGTTAATGTTACATTTTGCATAACAATAATATCATTTGAAAGTTTTTCTTTGATATTTTGATAAATATTATTTAAGTTAATTCCATCCTGATCTATTTTATTTATAAAAATAATTGTTGGTATATTCATTTTTTGAAGTGCATGGAATAGTATTCTGGTTTGTGCTTGTACACCATCTTTAGCAGAAATTACTAAAATAGCTCCATCAAGAACAGATAAGGAACGATACACTTCTGTTATAAAATCTGTATGTCCAGGAGTATCTACAATATTGATTTTGTAGTCATTCCAATTAAAAGAAGTAACTGCTGCCTGAATTGTGATTCCACGCTGACGTTCTAAAAACATAGTATCTGTCCTTGTTGTTCCCTTATCTACACTGCCTAATTCTAAAATCGCTCCACTTGTATAAAGCAGACTTTCCGTTAAAGTCGTCTTTCCTGCATCTACATGAGCAAGAATACCAATGTTGATTATTTTCATGGAATTTCCCTCCCTACAAATTTATCTTTTAACTTAAAATCAATATTTGCTAATTTTGTTCTTTTAAACTATTCTCAAAATCAATTATCCACTTTTCTAATGTTTCTACTAATGCTAATTGTTGTTTGAACATTTGTTTTCCAACATTAGGAATATGTTGTCTATGAGATTGTCTTTCATTTAGTAATTCTTTTAATTCTAATATCTTTGATTTTATATTAGAAACAAGAATCTTTTTTTGTTCATCATCTACTAAATCTAAATTCGTGATAATAATATTAAAATCCAAATATAGACTAACATCAGAATTTGAAATATCATTCATAAGTTTATTAAAATAATCATTACCTTTGTTAGTAATAGTATATACTGCTTTATCTGGCATATTTCCCTCTTTCTCTTTATGGCTAACAATATATTCTTTTGATTCTAATTGTAATACTTTCTTATAAATAGACTGTTCACTAATTTTTACCCATCTTGGTATATTACGATATTCTATATTTTTTTTAATATCATAAGCACTTTGTGATTTTTGTTTAATAAGTCCTAATAATACCAAATCTATATTTGACATAATCTCTACTCCTTACTTAATATAATCTGTAACGCCAAGTCTATTTCCAAATGGATCTTCAAACTCGACTGCATTACCAGTTCCAATTTTAAAAGGCTCACTCAAAAATTTTATACCATTATTCAACATTTCTTTATAGAAGATTGCAACATCTTCTACTTCAAACCATATTGTAGGCTTTAAATTCTCAAATTTATTTTTGTCTTTTAAAATTATTGCAGGTTCTTCATTTCCAATATTATAAGCAACCATTCCCTTATCAGAAAAATCAAATTTCTTTTTTAACCCCAATATTTCCTCATAATATCTTTTTGCTTCTTCCATATTATCTACAGGAAGAAAATAGTTGTCATAATTTTTCATATATTTAAGCCCTTCTTTCTACTACAAACTATACTACTATATTTTATA
>CAMGGL010000110.1 GCA_946055575.1 uncultured Candidatus Melainabacteria bacterium | reverse complement strand
TTATTTCAATTATATCTTTTGATTTTTCTTTCCATAGTTTTTTTAATCCGCATAAAAATGACATTGTCCAAGAAAAAAATCCCACAATAAATACCGGCAAGTAATAATAAAAAGGTTCAGTTCTATCTACTTCGTTACTACCGATAAATCTTTTAAAATGGTGTAATATAATGTATTCGTCTATAAATTTAAACCCGTGTATTTTATACATAACGATGTGCCACGGTAAACTTATCAAAAAGAACAAAAACCACCCGATAAGAAAATATTGAGGTTTGAAAAATTCCCTTAAATTCTTTTTGTATAAACCGATAAAAAACATTGTTCCGAATGGAATAATAAATGCAGGGATACCCTTTGATAAAATACCGAGTGCCGAAAATACGTAAAATCCCCACCAAAAATATTTTTTATTATTTTCTGCTACATAATAGGTCAAAATTCCGCAAAGCAAAGACAACGTAATAAATGTGGTCATAACCATATCTAATATTGCGACTTTTGAAAAGATTACAAATTCCAAACTTGTACCAAGTATTAAAATACTTTTTAACGCTAAACTCTCGGTTGCTATTTTCTTCAATGTAAAATATAAAGCAATTATTTGAACTAATGCACATAAAATAACAGGAAATCTCACACTCCATTCGTTTATAAATCCTGATAAGTGATAAGATAAACTCTCCAGCCAAAAATACATAGGAGGCTTATCCCAAAAAATTACCCCATCAAGATACATTGTAATATAGTCTTTTGAACGGTACATATTCCTTGCAATATCGGCATATCTTGTTTCATCTGTATCTAAAAGAGGATATGTGCCGAGATTATGAACAAAAATTATGTAGAATAAGAATAAAATCCCAATTACTTGTGCGTATTTTCGTAAATTTTTACAATCAAAAATTTCAGTATTGTCTTTGATTTCGCATTTTATCATACTCGCAAAACACAATATAGCTTTTTTTATTAAGGAAAGGAAAGTTTTATCGCTATTGATTTTAGACATTTACTTCCTCTTGTTTCTTGAATTGCATATCATAAAGTGTTTTATAAGCTCCGTTTTCGATATGTAATAATTCTTCGTGAGTACCTTCTTCAACTATTTCACCCTGATTTATTACAACTATTTTATTTGCGTTTTGAATTGTTGATAGCCTATGTGCAATTACAAACACGGTTTTATCCTGCATTAAATTATCTATTGCTTTTTGAACAACTGCTTCCGCTTTGTTATCCAATGCACTTGTCGCTTCATCAAGTATCAATATAGGTGCGTTTTTAAGAAACGCTCTTGCGATTGCAACACGTTGCTTTTGACCGCCTGACAAAAGCACTCCGCGTTCACCGATTACCGTATCTAAGCCGTCATTCAAAGATGATATAAAATCTTCCAAATATGCCATTTTAACGGCTTGGGAAATTTGAATCTCTGTTGCATTCGGATTTCCTAACAGGATGTTTTCCCTAATTGTGCCTGAAAATAAGAAATTATCTTGAAATACGACCGCAATATTTTGTCTGAGACTTTCAAGCGTGTAATCTCTTAAATCAATATTGTCAATTAAGATATTTCCGGATATTACATCATAAAATCTCGGGATAAGGTTTACAATTGTAGATTTTCCGCCGCCAGAGTTTCCGACAAATGCGATTGTTTCTCCACTATGAATATCTAAACTTATATGTTTCAAAATCGGAGTGTTTTTAATGTATTCAAAACATACATCTTGGAATTCAATCTTTTCAGGGTGAGAAGATAAATCAACAGCATTTTCTTTATCCTTAATTACAGGTTTTGAATCTAATAGTGCAAAAATTCTTTCAATAGCAAAAAATGAGAATTGTACTTGGTTCAAGTTATTACCAATATTTTTAACAGGTGTATAAAGTAGAATTAATGCAGTAATAAATGATACAAAGTTACCGCTTGTGATAGCTTTAGTCATAATCAAATGTGAACCATATCCGATTGCTGCAGCGATGCCGACAGACACAATTACGTGCATCATTGGAGACAGCCACTGAGTTTTTTGCACCATTTTAATTTTCAAGTTAAAAATGTTATTCAAAATCCAATGGAATTTATTTGTTTCATGTGCTTGTAAGTTGTATGAAGTGATTGTTTTATTTCCTGCAAACACTTCATTGTATTCAGTAATAATTGCAGCATCCGCAACAACTGATTTATTCATAACATCTTTAATTCGTTTTTGGAGTTTTGCAACAGGGGCAAATGCACAAGCTAAAACAACACATGCAATCAATGCTAACTGCCAAGAGTTATAGAACAAAACGCACACCAAAGAAATTGATGAGAAAATTCTTTGCATAAATACGCTTAAATTGTTCAACAACCCTGAACACGCACTATCTGCTTGGTTATTAAATTGAAATACGACATCTCCTGATTTTCTTTTGTCGTAGAAAGATGTTTCAAATGTCAAAAGTTTTTTAAATAGTTCAAATTTCAAACCGTTTGTAATTTTTCCGCCAACCCAAGTTGAAAGGTATGCAGATAGGTATTTCAAACCACCTTGAATAGATGTAAAAGCAACAATTCCAAGTGGAATATACCACGGGGATTGAATACTTTTATCTACCATAACTATGTCCATATATGGTTTTAGAGCGAGTGCGATAACCGCATCCAACGAACCGATTGGAATACAAATTAGCATTGAACACAATGCTCTGAACCAAAACGGTTTTACGTACGGCCACATTCTGCTATAATTTACGTAAAATCGCTGGTTGTTTAAAAATGTTTTTAGCTTATTTAGCATTTCAGATTTTGACATTGTTTTATATTCCCCTTTGTTACACTAGTAAAGACGTTTTATGTTTAAGCACTTGTTTTACATACTTGTAATAGTCATTGTTTTTAAACTGTTTACAGTTTTTTAGTACAGTTTCTGCATCAATAAATCCATGTGTTACGGCAATTTCTTCCAAACAAGAAATTTTAACGCCTTTGTTTAGTTCCATTGATTGAACAAAATTACTTGCTTGTAGCATAGAATCGTGTGTTCCTGTATCAAGCCAAGCAAAACCTCGTCCGAGGATTTCAACATTTAACAATTCTTTTTCAAGATAAATTTTGTTTAAATCTGTAATTTCTAATTCTCCACGGTCTGATGGCTTTAACATCTTTGCGTATTGACAAACATTTTCATCGTAGAAGTATAGACCCGTTACTGCATAATTTGATTTTGGATGCTTTGGCTTTTCTTCTAGTGAAAGAACTTTTTTGTTTTCATCAAATTCGACAACCCCAAATCTTTCAGGGTCTTTTACTGTATAACCGAATACCGTTGCACCTGAATTATTTTCAACAACATTTTTCAAAATAGTTGAGAATCCGTGTCCGTGGTAAATGTTATCACCTAAGATTAGTGCAACTTTTTCGTTGTTAATCCAGCCTTCGGCAATAAGAAACGCATCGGCAATTCCTTTTTGAACATATTGAATTTTGTAATCTATATGTAATCCCCAACGAGAACCATCGCCAAGCAGTTTGACAAAGTTGTCATAATCAGCTTCATTTGTAATGATTAAAATATCCTTTATGCCCGCAAGCATAAGTGTTGACAATGGATAGTAAATCATTGGTTTGTCGTAGATTGGTAATAAAATTTTTGATATGTGATGCGAAGCGGGATATAATCTACTTCCTGCTCCTGCTGCTAATATTATGCCTTTCACTTTTATGTTCCTTTATTATAGTCTGTTTTTTCTTTATTTATGTCCAATTTGTTGGTATTCAAAGCCTTTTTCAAGCATTCTACCCATATTATATTGATTTCGTCCATCAAAAATAATGGCATTTTTCAGCAACGCCTTAACCCTTTCAAAGTCAGGACGTCTAAACTCATTCCATTCTGTCAAAAGAAGTAGAGCATCCGCACCTTCTAATGCATCATAAGAATTTTTTGAATAAGTAATGTTATCTCCAAAATGAAATTTAGCTGTTTCAATTGCTTTTGGGTCAAATGCTTTAATCTTAGCTCCTTTTTCTAGCAGAGCATTAATAATAGTAATAGCAGGAGCTTCACGCATATCGTCTGTTTTAGGTTTGAATGCAAGTCCCCATACCGCAAAAGTTTTACCTGTTAAATCTGCACCAAAGCGTTTTGTAATTTTTTCAATAAATAGATTTCTCTGTCTTTTATTTGTTGCATCAGCAGCTTTAATAATTGACATATCACAATGGTTTTCATCTCCTGTTTTTATAAGAGCTTTAACATCTTTAGGGAAACAACTTCCTCCATACCCTAATCCCGGAAATAAAAACTTATTCCCGATTCTGCTATCTGTAGTAATACCTACACGAACCATTTCAGCCTCAGCTCCAACCTTTTCACACAAATTAGCAATTTCATTCATAAATGATATTTTTGTCGCTAAAAATGAATTTGCTGCATATTTTGTCATTTCCGCAGACTTTACATCCATTACAATAACTCTGTTCCCTGTACGGAAGAATGGAGCATAAATTTCTTGCATAATTTGAGTTGCTTTTTCGGAATTTGAACCAATAACAACTCTGTCCGGATGCAAGAAATCATCTACGGCATTACCTTGTTTCAAAAATTCAGGGTTAGAAACAACATCAAAAGGATGTTTTGTATGCTGTTTGATAAGTTCTGAAACTTTTTCTGCAGTTCCCACAGGAACTGTTGATTTATCTACAATAACCTTATACCCATTCATAGCTTTTGATATTTGTTCTGCTACATTTAGTACATATTGTAAATCACAAGAACCATCTTCACCTTGAGGCGTTCCCACAGCAATAAAACAAACATCCGAAACTTTAACGGCAAAATCTAAGTCAGATGAAAAGGTTAAACGATTTTCGCAAACATTAGATTTAACTAATTCTTCTAAGCCTGGTTCATATATTGGAATTACACCGGCTTCGAGTTGCTTTAACTTGTCAAGGTTATTATCAATACATATAACATTATTTCCCATATCTGCTAAACAAGCTCCTGCAACTAATCCTACATATCCTGTTCCTATTACGGTTATTTTCATTGTTTCTCCTTTTCTGTCTACCCAATTAGTACAAATTTATAAATTCTAAACTTTTAGAGGTGATAATTAATTGAGTTTTTAACGCCCCTCTGTGTCTAAATGAATATTGTATCCCTGCATTTTCTAATGCTTTAAATATCAATTGGGCAGTATTCTTTTCTCCAGCTCTTTCCGCATCATCCATAATAATTACAAAATCTTTTGCTAAATTACTTGGAATCAAATTAAGTACATTCATTCTTGGGTAAGTACTATTGTAACCATATGGCCCATCTATCAAAATAAAATCATATTTTGTATCTTTAACTATGTCAGATAAATCCTCATAAATATCATTTTGAGTATTGTTATAACAAGTTTTTATCATTTTTTTCTGAAAAAGCTTGACATTTACTGAAGGTTTTAACTCATTGGACATCACATCTATCCAATTCTTATCATGTTCAATAATTTGTAAATTAGAATACTCGTGGTTAAATTTTGCATAAGCACAAGTTAGTTTACTGGACTGTCCCATACCAAATTCTAAAATATTTTTTGGTTTTACATAATTTAACGTAACCAAAATCCCAAATAACAAAGAATAATTAGCTGCTCCTCCAGTTGGAATAAAATTCTTTTTGACTAACCATTCTGTATTATATATAAGATTATTGAAGATATGAGCATACAAATTTTCATTTTCAATAGCCAAAATTCTTTTATTTCCATTTTGTAGTTTATATTCCTCATTCAATAAGTTTTCAAGTAGGGTCTTGTGAGTTTTTAGCTCACTATCTAGTTTTGATATTTTTTCAAGTATAGAAAAGTTTTCGAAAACGGCTAATTTTTTGATAATTAAATTTTGCTGTTGTTCTACTTGTTTATAAAAAGCTTTTTGCGCTAATTCAAGTTCTTTCTTTTTATTTCTTACAGATATTTTTACCCCAAAGAATCTTAATACTTTATAATATTTCCCTCCCGAACCTCGGTTATT
>CAMGGL010000109.1 GCA_946055575.1 uncultured Candidatus Melainabacteria bacterium | reverse complement strand
TAACCCTCCTTGTTTGATTATATCATAAATCTTCAATTGTTAACAAATGTAACAGAATATTATAATCTTGAAATTCATAAAATAAATATTTTTTTATATATGTAAGAGAGATTAAAATAAGAAGAGGTTCAAAACTATGTCTATTGCAAATTTTCAAGAAAAGCTTTTATTTTACACAAAGCAAAAAAGTCGGTTAAGTATGCAGTTATCTGATGTTCAGATGCGACAATTATCTGCATCAAAAAGTGTACAAACAAAACAACAAGAATTTAACGCTAAGTTGAGTTCATTGTATTATGATGAAGAATACGGTTATGGTACTGATATGTATTCTGAAATGCTACTGGAACTACAAAATGAACACGAATTTGAACTGGCAAGTATAAATGCGTGGGAATCACAATTGGATATAGAAAAAGAAAATTTAGAAACACAGATTAATGAAATCCAATCTTATGAAACTACTTGGCAAAAATTATTACAAGCTGCAATCAAATCTGATTTCGTCTATGGCGGAATTGGCAGCGGCGGAAAATAGTAATACAAGGATTTAGACAGAAAATTTGCAATAAAACAATAAAAGACCCGATGAATTACTCATCGGGTCTTTTACCATAGTCTGTGAATTATCTCTTATGATTTACCAGATTTAGAGATAATTTCTTCTTCGATATTTCTAGGAACTTGTTCGTAATTGTGGAATTCCATAGAGAAAGTACCACGACCTTGAGTGTTAGATCTCAAATCTGTAGCATAACCGAACATGTTAGCTAGAGGAACTAATGCTCTTACGATAACATTTCCGGTAGTACCAAGAGGTTCTTGACCTTCAACTCTACCACGTCTTCTTGAAATATCACCAATGATTGTACCTGTAAATTCATCAGGAATTTCGATTTCAACTTTCATCATAGGTTCTAAGATGCAAGGTTGAGCTTTTTTACAACCCTCTTTGATAGCCATAGAACCGGCAATTTTGAATGCCATTTCAGAAGAGTCGACTTCGTGGTAACTTCCGTCGTAAAGTTCAACTTTAACGTCAATCATAGGATATCCTGCTAAGATACCGCCTTCAAGAGCTTCTTCCATACCTTTTCTTGCAGGTTCGATGTATTCACGAGGAATAGCACCACCGACGATTTTGTTTTCAAATACAAATCCTGCATTTTCTTCTGCCGGAGAAATCTTGATTTTAACGTGTCCGTATTGACCTTTACCACCTGATTGACGAACGAATTTAGAATCCTGATCAGCATTTCCTCTGATAGTTTCACGATATGCAACTTGAGGTTTACCGATGTTTGCTTCTACTTTGAATTCTCTCTGCATTCTGTCAACGATAATATCAAGGTGAAGTTCGCCCATACCTGAAATGATTGTTTGACCTGTTTCTTCATCTGATTTAACTCTGAATGAAGGATCTTCTTCTGCCAATTTTTGAAGTGCGATACCCATTTTATCTTGGTCAGCTTTTGTTTTTGGTTCAATAGCAACAGAAATTACAGGTTCAGGGAAAGTCATTCTTTCCAAAATAATCGGTGCTTTTTCGTCACACAATGTATCACCTGTTGTTGTGTCTTTTAAACCAACTGCTGCACAGATATCACCTGCGTAAACTTCTGATTCTTCAAGTCTTTGGTCTGCATACATACGTACTAAACGAGCAATACGTTCTTTTTTGCCGTTAGTTGAGTTAAGAACGTAAGAACCTGAGGTGATTACGCCTGAGTAAACTCTTAAGAATGTTAAACGACCAACAAACGGGTCAGTCATAACTTTGAATGACAATGCTGAGAACGGTTCAGTATCAGAAGAATGTCTTTCAGTTTTTGTTCCGTCTTCCAATTCACCTTCAATAGCTTTAACATCAACAGGTGATGGCATGTAGTCAACAACAGCATTTAATAACAATTGAACACCTTTGTTTTTGAACGCTGTACCGCAAGTTACAGGAACTATTTTGTTTTCACAAACTGCTTTTCTCAAACCTGCTTTTAATTCTTCAAT
This sequence comes from uncultured Candidatus Melainabacteria bacterium, assembly GCA_946055575.1. GTDB lineage: Bacteria > Cyanobacteriota > Vampirovibrionia > Gastranaerophilales > Gastranaerophilaceae > Zag111. The sequence continues at coordinate 4,064 of CAMGGL010000109.1, read as the reverse complement.
AGTGATTGAATCAGGATCTTCAAAGAATTTTTCCATCAAAGCGTCATCTTCAGATGCGATAGCTTCAACCATAGCATCATGGTATTCTTTAGCTTTTTCTGCTAAATCCGCAGGGATGTCTTCTTCTCTAATATCTGTACCTAAGTCATTTGTATAGATTTCAGCTTTCATTGTCATAAGGTCAATCAAGCCTGTAAACTGGTCTTCAGCACCGATAGGTAACTGAATAGGAACAGCGTTAGCACCAAGTCTGTTTTTGATTTGGTCAACAACTCTGTAGAAATCAGCACCTGTTCTATCCATTTTGTTAACAAATACCATACGAGGAACTTCGTAACGGTTTGCTTGTCTCCAAACTGTTTCAGATTGTGATTGAACACCTCCAACTGCACAGAATACAGCTACAACACCGTCTAATACACGTAAAGAACGTTCAACTTCGATTGTAAAGTCAACGTGTCCCGGAGTATCAATGATGTTAATTTGGTGACCTTTCCAACTTGCAGTAACTGCTGCTGATTGGATTGTAATACCACGTTCTTTTTCTTGTTCCATAAAGTCGGTTACAGCTGCACCATCGTGTGTCTCACCGATTTTGTGAGTTTTACCTGTGTAAAACAAAATACGTTCTGTTGTAGTTGTTTTACCGGCGTCGATGTGGGCTGCAATACCAATGTTTCTAATTTTTTCCAATGGAGTTTTTCTAGCCATTTTTTCTTTTCCTTTTTATTTTATATCTACATCGCTATTTTATATTTAGCCTCACTAAAATTATCCCATAAACATGTTATTTTTCAAACATTATTAGATGAAAATTTACACAAAAAAAGGTTCTTTAAGAACCTTTTTTTGACTTTTATATTTAATTTGAACTAATCTTTATATTTTTTTAGTAATTTTCTGGAAGACTTTGTAGGTTTTGCAACTTCAGCTCTAACGCTTCCGTCAAATATGTCTTCCGAAATTTTAGCAAGTTCTCCTGCTCTTTCAATATTAGTCATTTTTAAAAGTCTTGCATAAGCTTTTCTTACGTGCGGATAAGTTGGAAACATGTATTTAAACATTTGTCTTTGAGGTTTTGCTAATAGACCTTTTTCTTTATCGCTTTCTTGTGTTGCAACAAACAAAAATTTGTTGTTTGACCAGATGTTTGGTTTTTTAAATGTAATTCTTCCTGTTATAATTGTTCCGTCTTTCCATACAAGTCTTGGTCGTAAGCCTTTTCTTATTTCTAATACAGGATCTGCGATAGTTTTTATTTCTTCGCCCACCGTGTCAATCATTTTTATTACCTCAGGTGAAGCCTTTTGAATGTCTTTTACAGCATCGGGTTTTATTTTTAAAGCTCCGAAACTTGGTGATTGAACTCTGTTTACTTGCATAGATCCTCCTTGTCGAACTTGGTTATTTGTAATAATCCATTTTAAAACACTAAAAAAAATATTTTGACAATTTGTGTCAAAAATTTAACAATACTTAACCGTATGTAAACTGTTGTATATACTATATTTGACAGAATTGTTGGCGTGTTGAATGTTTTATATATATTTTGCCAGTATATCTATGACTGTATTATGTATTTCATCAATAGATTTTGAGGCATCAATAACCTTAATCCTTTGCGGTTCTTTTTTTGCAAGTTCTAAATACCCCTCGCGCACTTTTTTTTGAAATTCATTCCCGGCACTTTCCATTCTGTCTTTATTTTGCCCGACTCTTTTCATGGAAGTTTCCGTATCAATATCGAAAACAAATGTTAAATCGGGTTTTAAACCTCCTGTAGCAAGTTTGTTCAGATGATTGATTTGTTCCAAATCTAGTCCTCTGCCGTATCCTTGGTATGCGACCGTGCTATCGGTATGCCTGTCGCATAATACGATTTTTCCTGTTTCAATTGCAGGTTTTACTATAATATCAATATTTTGTGCCCTATCTGCCAAAAACAGAAACGACTCGCATTTATCAGAAACTTTGCCGTCGTAATTTAAAAGAATTTCTCGAATTTTTTCACCCAGTCCTTTGCCTCCGGGTTCTCTTGTTAATACGACGTCATATCCTTTTGTTGTAAGATGCTCTTGCAACAATTCCATTTGAGTACTCTTTCCGCAGCCGTCTACTCCTTCAAATGTTATAAATAAACCTTTTTCCATTTTGCCCTCTTTTGGTTTATTATAACTTAAAAATCAAAATTTATTCAATATCTTCGTCGTCTGATGTTTGTGAATTGTAATGTTGGTTTTGAATTTTTTTTATTTTAAGTATTTCTTTTAAATCTTCAGTAATTTTATCTTCTTCGTCTAAAACGGCTTTACGCTTTTTTGCGTTCAGAACATTGGCAACATTCATCATTGCTAAAGAGTTTAGAGTTGCACGCAGTACGGCACTTTGGTCCATATAATGATTATCTTGAACAGGCACTTCTTCCTCTTGACCGCGTTGTGAAAAATATTCGCCGCCTTGTCCCATTTTATCATCTGAAAGCTTTGCCGCAGTTCCTGAGATATCTCCGCTTTTAAAATTAAAAGCTCCGCCAATACCGAAGAAACCTGCTGATCTGTTATCGACCATAGTTCTAACCCTTTTACTTCTATTAGAAGCATTTAATGCTTCAAATATCCGTGTTTAGTATACTCTCACACATTATAAAATGTATGATATGTTATTAACTCGTCTGAATGTATTATTTTGCTATTTTGTAAACAAAATGTTACATTAGACACCTACTTCTCTCTTTTGTTTCTACTACTAGTATAACATATTGAGTTGAAAAATACAAGCTGATATGGTATAATGTTCTTATAGCAATAAAGAGGATTGAAAAAGATGAGAAACATTAATAAGGCGTTTACGCTTACCGAACTTTTGGTTGCATTGGGAGTTGTCGGTATCCTTTGTGCGATTTTGCTTCCGGTAATTTTTAACCTTTTGCCTAACCAAAATGTTATTATGGCAAAGCGTGCGTACTATGCTGCACAAACTGTTGTCGCAGATTTAATCAACGATGAGGCTTGTTATCCTGATAAAACTTCATCTGCAGATAATAAAAGAGTAGGCTTTGATGATGGGTTTGGTTATCCGAACTGTACATTATGGGGCGGTTCTGCTAATAAAGATACTATAGAAACCGAAGGTACTGATTCAACAAAATTTCTGACTTTGTTTGAAGAAAAATTGGGAGTTTTACCTGATACGAATGTTCCGGTAGAGACTTTTACGACATCTGCAGACGGTATGATGTGGGCATTTTCATCTAAGTCATTTGCAAAAGCCAGTGGTGGTAGTATTAACGGTGGTTCTATAAGATTGTCTGTAGACGTAAACGGAACTGATGATCCAAACTGTGGTAGCAATGGTGCAGATTATTCTACAGAATTTGGTTCAGGAGGTAGTGATTGTGCTACGAGGGATACCGGTTTTGACAGATTCCAAATGATAATATACGGTAACGGCAGAATGGAAATTGTTGATGATTGGGCAAAAGATGCTGTAAGAATTAACAAAGACATTACCGAAGATAAGTAATAAAGTAGTCGGGTAATCGCGCTTTTCGCAAGATGAGTGAGGAAAGTCCGTGCATCCCAGAACAGACCGCCGGAGAAACTCCGGGCGTCGTGAGGCGGCGGATAGTGCCACAGAAATGTAGACTGCCGATGACTGAAATTCTTGAATAGAGTTACAGCACAGGCGATGGTGCAACGGTGAGTTAAGAGCTTCACCGGCGATATCGGAAGGTATCGGCCAGGTAAACCCCGGTCGGATGCAAGATTGAATTGAAGGTTAAGAGGTTGTTCGCCCACTTCAGACAAATCGCTAGAGCTTAGGAGTAATCCTATTCCCAGACAGATGATTACCTAAAACAGAACACGGCTTACAGACTGCTTTAATTAAAACAACACACTTGTAAACAGGTGTGTTGTTTTCGGATGTTTCATCATCCGCCGTGTAAGTTATGTAATTTTATTTATTGCGAAATATATGTTTTATGATGTATAGTCCACTTTCTTTACGGTTAAAGAAAGTGGACGATAGAATTAACCCAAACCAATTTAAAATTTTAAATTATA
>CAMGGL010000108.1 GCA_946055575.1 uncultured Candidatus Melainabacteria bacterium | reverse complement strand
TATATATAGGTCAATTATCAAAACTCGAATGTTTTTATATAAACATAAGCAATGTGTGCTTGAGAATATATAAACACGAAAGGAGATTTGATTATGACAAGTGTTAACGGTGCTGATGGGTTTAGCAAGGTTGATATCTCAGGTTTTAAAAACTTACGCCCGCTAAGAGAGATTAATAGCAATCAGCCGGTTTCTTTAAAAACAGGCTCAAATACGGTTGAAAAAGATTTAGAAAAGAAACTGGCAAAATCACCGCTTGATGAAAGAATTCCTAACAAAGCTACCTTAAAAAAAATGGGATTTCAATCAGAGAATAGCGATATAATCGATATGAATGGTGGTACATATTACGGTAACGGAAAAGGTGCTACCATAAGAATAGCTGGCTGGCATGGTCAAAAGATTTCAGGACCGGAAAATTCTACATGTGTTTATTATAAATCCGAAGATAATAAAACAGAACACGAAGTTGTATATGATCCGGAAGGCAATCCAATGAAAGGTATTTTAACAGTTAAAAATGAAGATGGCTCTATTGAGACATTTGAATTTGAATACGATTTAGACGGTAACAAAAAAATCACATCATATCAAAAAATGGTGCGAGGCTAATAAATTGCCATTAAAAAGGCGGATTTGTTTAATCCGCCTTTTTAATACCTTATACGAATATTCTTACTGTTACTGCGTAGGGCATTTCTCAATTCTTTTACGGTTAATTCTGCCTGACTATGACTGGATCTTGAAGTTCCGAAAAACGGATAAGCATAACCGTTTTTGGTAAGAGCATAAATTTTATATTCATACCGATCCCACCTACTTTTCGCAAAAAAGGAATAGGTTTCTCGCACCTCAAAATCCTTAATAATATCCGGATAAACAGGTACAGTAGAACGAGTAAATCCTAAAAGGTTCTTATTTGTAACCAAACAAACAGATGGATTACAAACAAATTCAGAGCTTCCAACATCGAAAATCATAAACAACAAGACACAGACAACAAAAATAACTACTTTATAGATTCGCATATAAACCTCCTACAGTTGTACTCTTATAAGACTGTTTACTTTCGTAATTGCCGAATCATTATTAAATATATTTATAACATTTTGCATATCTTTTTCACGACAAAGCTCTGTGATGACCGTAATCTTTGCTGCATTATTACCCGCAACCTCTTTTTGTACAATACTTGCAAGACTTATGTTGTTGTCTTCACATGCTTTACCGATTCTTCCGATTACGCCCATACTGTTTTGTGCGGTTATTGAGATATAATACTTATTTTCGGTTTCCAAAACATCCATCATATCTGCATTTTCTTCGTGATGACAACGCATCATCGGTAAGATATAATCGGTTTTACCCAATTCTGAAGATATAGCCAAAATATCACCGACAACAGAGCTTGCGGTCGGGAATTCACCCGCTCCGGGTCCAGATAAGGTAACATCACCGACAGGATGACCCGTCAAACTCACGGCATTTGTCACATAATCAATATGAGCCAAAGTTTTTGACTTAGGAACAAGCATCGGATGTACACGCACATCAGCCCTACCGTTATCGTGCAACTCCGCAGACGCTATCAATTTAATTTTATAACCCATTTCATTAGCGGCTTTCATATCATCAGGAGAAATTTTTGTAATTCCCTCTCTATAGACCTTTTCTATTTTAATACGTTTTCCAAAAGCAATCGTTGCAAGAGTTGTAATTTTATACGCAGCATCAAAGCCTTCAACATCACCTGTAGGATCTGCTTCTGCATATCCAAGTTCCTGCGCTTCTTTCAATACATCCTCATAAGACGCATTTTGAACATCCATTTTTGTTAGGATATAATTTGTCGTACCGTTTAAAATTGCTTTGATTTTTGTAATTTTATTTCCGGCAAGAATAGTTTTTATAGGCATAATCAAAGGAATTCCACCTGCAATTGCAGCCTCATAAAGGACAACCTTGTTATGTTCGCCCGCAAAATTAAACAATTCTTCACCATGCTTTGCCAAAAGTTCTTTATTTGCGGTAACTATATGCTTACCATTCTTGATAGCAGTTTTAATCAAATCAAACGCAGGGTCAATGCCCCCAACAAGCTCTGCAACAATCTGAATTTCAGGGTCATTAACCACTTCGTAAGCATTGTCTGTAATAATACTTTCGTCCAATCCTTCTATGTTTCTTTTTTTGTTTTTGTTGCGAACTGCAATTTTGACTACTTCAACATTACCAAAATTTTTAAGAGTTTTAAAAACCCCACTTCCGACTGTTCCCAGCCCTATTAAACCGATTTTAATTTTATTTTCCATACAAAGAATTGTATCATGAACTCAAAGATAATACCACCCATTGAAATTAATAATCTGAAAGCGCACTACTGTTATATATTTTAACATCCGCTTGCAAAAATAGTTTTTTGCGCTAAAATGGCATTATTGAATGAATTACTAGCTAGAAAAGGAAAATAATTATGGCAAAACATTGTGAAATCTGCGGTAAAGCACCGATTAAAGCAGCTAAATTGACTTTCTCACATAAACAAATCGTTCATACTCAAGAACCTAACTTGCAAACAGTTAAAGCTGTCGTAAACGGTTCAGTAAAGAAAATCAGAGTATGTACTTCTTGTTTAAAAGCAGGAAAAGTTCAAAAAGCTTAATTTAGTAATTTACTGATAAAAAAGAGAACCTTTAATAAGGTTCTCTTTTTTGCGTTATAGTAAGCCAAAATTTTTATAGAAGAAAAACGATATTTAAAACGATAAATCATGTATAAAAACTACTCCATACATATTATTAAAAATTTGACACACAAAAATCATCCATGCGGCGAGAGCATGATGTAGAGCATGATTGAGAGATTTTCTAAATCTATAGATTTAGATACAACCTTCAATCTTGATTTATACATTTATCAATCAGTACATGGATTTAAAAACCCTCTAAAAAGATTAGTATATAAAGTGTAGACAACAAAATAACAAACACGGGGGAATAAATAATGAGAGATTTTAACAGGAAGCTGAGAGTTTTATTGATTGATGATAACGCGAATCATTTGAGAGGTATCAAAGAACTTATAACTCTTGAAAGCAGTTATGAAGTTGTAGGTACAACTACAAGCGCAAACATTGGTATCAATCTAATCAAAAAATATCATCCTGATATCGTCCTAATGGATATAAATATGCCGGAAAAAGACGGATTACAGACAATTCAAACTATCGGCAAACTAAATCTTTCAACGAAAATTATCGCATTAAGCGGCTATGATGATTCTGATTTAATTTACAGAGCAATGAAACTTGGCGCAAGAGGATATGTATTAAAGACTATGGCATCGGTTAAATTGATAAATGCTATTGAAGAAGTTGCAGCCGGCAAAATTTATCTCCCGTCAATCTTGTCGACAAGATTTTTTGAATACTTTCAAACAACAGCAAAAGAAGAAGCAAAAGCTGCAGAAGGCGAAAATCTTTTATCAAGCCTTACAATGAGAGAAAACGAAGTTCTTGAACTTTTAACCGAAGGAATTAACTACAAGAGTATTGCAGGAAAGTTAATTATATCGGAAACTACTGTTAAAACTCACGTAAATAATATATTCCAAAAATTACAGGTAAATGACAGAACAAATGCAGTATTGTACGCGATAAGTCATGGTTTCAAATCAGGAAAAACTTCAGCTATGACAACCGTGTAAAACCAACAAAATATACTATACAAAGGGTTCTGCAAACTTCTGCCGAGCCCTTTGTTTTGGGAAAAATAAAAAAGGCTTAAAATGACAATAGAATTAAAACAAGAAGATATCCAAAATCAAATAAGTTGCGTAACTCACGAAATTCGCAACCATTTATCAATCTGTGATATGTATTCTCAGATTATAAAAAAAAATCTTGAGAAATCAGGCATTGATAATACTTCAATAGAAAATGCAGTTGAATGCATTCAAAAATCAATCCAAATCATCGGCTCAACATTACTTGATTTAAAATCCTTAAACAGTTCAACAGAACAAATTACTGACTTTGAAAAAACAATTCTAAAAGCCGTAGAACTTTCAAAAGCTTATGTAGTGGATAAAGATATTGATTTTGACATTTTTATAAAAAATTCCGCCAATATTAAAACTGACGAAAACCGATTTTTAGCATGTTTGGTAAATATAATAAAAAACGGATTGGAATCCATTGAAATAAAAGGAAAAATCGAAGTTATTGCAGCCGCAGAGGGAAATTACGGAATAATAAAAATCAGCAATAACGGAAAACCTATACCTAAAGACAAACAAAAAGACATCTTTAATCAAGGTTTCACAACCAAACAACACGGCTGCGGCTTAGGACTTGCGATTTGCAAGAAATTCTTAGAAAGTCAAAACGCGACAATAAAACTTGTCAAATCAACAAAAGGGCAAACAACCTTTGAAATCAGAATTCCGCTTGAAAAATAAAGTATTGTAGTTAAAGCGACGATAAATTCTAACCTTTTCTACATTAGGAGAGAGAAATCTTTACGCACATGTCATCCTGAGATACTTCATCCCCTCTCCTAAGGTAGGAGAGGGTTAGGGTGAGGTCTGGTCAGTGCGCACACATGTCATCCTGAAAAAACTAAAAATCAAGTGGCAAAGCTACGTAGATTTTGTTTTGTTCAGGAGCTTTAAAAACATAGGAAATCCACCAACGGCAAGATCCTGAAACGCGCCTCACAATAAACTGATATACTGATACTTTCATCCTCTGCTCGGTTTGTTCAGCATGACAAAATTTAATATCTTAGCTTTATAAGCACAAATTATCCCGCAACAAATTCTGCAATCAGCTCCGGAAATTTTGTTATCAAGGCATCCGCAAATTTTTCGGTATCTATCTGAGTTGTTACAACTGCTTGCAAATCCTGCGGCAACTGTACAATCATTTTTTGTAAATACTCGGGTTTTATTACCCCCATTGCCTTAACCATATCTTCTTTATCACGTTCACGATTTATTATAGATGTATACGCACCGGTATCAAATCTTTCATATAATTTGTTATCTGAAGTTGTTAACTTATACGTCAAATCCTGTTTTTGAGCCGGTTGAAGATTTTGTATAGCCTGTTTGTATTCAGCATCCCCAAGTTGCGCCATTTGCCTTATTATTTCTTGAGAGTTATCTCTTGTTTCTTCCCCTGTAATACTTTCCATCATCTGCTGCAAATACAGTTCAGGTAACCTTTGTAAATTATTTAACAACATACCTTTATCCATCTCATAACTCGTCAAAAACTTATCAATTTCTTTTTCAGGCATGAATTGAATGATTTGAGTTTGTGAAAATAATTCAAATACAACCTTGATAAGTTCTTCTTTCGGAATGTCACCTATTAACTCCAAAAGTTTATCCTGATTGAAATATCTTAATCCCTCAACCAAATCATCTGTTTCCAACATCGGAACAAGTTCATCCAATTGAGAAGAATTCATTGATTTTAAAATAACGAGTTTATTATTTTCATCCGACAACCTAAACAATTCAATTAAAGAGTTTACACTTGTAAACATATCCGCAGCCAATTGTATAGCTTCCTGATTACCTTGTGCTGCTTCCGCTTCAATAATCTCATCAACAGTTTTATTCTGATAAACCTCCATTTTGGCATCAGATATATTCAACCGTGATTTGATATATTCTAAGTCTGCGTTAATTGTTATTGACATAGCAATCCTTTATAAACTCTCTTATATATATTAACGTATATTTTTTGAGCGTTTTTCAAGGATTTTAAACATCTTTACAAAATGTAATATTTTATCATCTTAAAAGTTTTAAAACACCATTTGGTAAAATTTCAAAACGATTATTCCGACCAAATAACATTTCTTTTTCCGGAGTATGAGTTAAATCCAAATACTTTGTTCCGGCAGGAATTTGAATGACAAAAGTTCTGTTATCCGCACCGTTTGAAATGACACCTTCAAGCGACGCGCCACGAACAGTTGAAGTTGAAAGATATCCTTTGTCTTCCAATATCCCGTTTTTTGCGGAACTTAGCCAGTTCACCGGTGCATCACGATAAACGACCATAGGTCTTGTAGTTTCTGAGGTCATAAGTTTATCAAGGTAATCTATACTTTCTACAATTGTTCTATTATAATCTTTTTTCTCAGCG
>CAMGGL010000107.1 GCA_946055575.1 uncultured Candidatus Melainabacteria bacterium | reverse complement strand
AAATTATATAAAATAAGATTGGTAATTAAGACTATAATTTTTTATACATTATGGTGATTATTTTATTTAAAGCGGCTTGTACAATCATTATATAAGACTTAGTGGAGTAAATTATATGTTTATTGGAAATAGTTGTAATGATTGCAGTCGATATAATCGCATGGAGATGAAAAATATTGATCAAAATATTTTACCTTGGCTTGAAGATATTATTGAAGAAAATAATAGTCGAATTGAACGCAAGGAATGGAAAAGTAAATATAACAGTTATGTTGTATATGATTACGAGCCGTTTTGCACGGAAGGTTTTGAAATTAATCTGGTGATATCATCACGTGATGATGCATATTTGAATTTTATAAAATATTTGTATGACGAAAAAATTTCAACGATAGAATATTTGAATAATTGCATAATGATATGATAGTAAATGTGTTATCAAAAACTTTCGTACCTGTCCTGCTGAACAAGCCGAGCAGAGGATGAAAGCGTAAGCGTATCCGTTTAATGCGAGGCGTGTTTTAGCATCCATAACAAATTCCACGAACTTATAAGATCCTGAACTAAATTCAGGATGACACATTTGTTAAACCTTTAATGTATCGTGTTTCAGGGTCTGAAAATATTTAGATGCAACAGATATTTTCCCTCTCCTATCTTAGGAGAGGGGGTGGGGGTGAGGTCTGGTCAATGCCTCTCAAATTTTGCCGCTTATATAAAAAACAGAGAAGTGCATCTTGCACTTCTCCGCTTGCTATATTTATATTTATAATATGTAAATCGTAATTTTTTTTATTCTTCAGGTTTTTGGAAACATTCTCTGCAAAAAACCTCTTTGCCCGGAACCGGTTTAAACGGCACTTGAGTTTGGGCTCCGCATTTAGAACATACTGCATCATACATTCTTCTTTTTTTGCGATTGTTTTTTCTGCGAGCGCTTCTGCATTCCGGACAGCGTTTTGGCTTGTTTACCAAACCTTTTTCCGCATAAAATTCTTGTTCTCCGGCGGTGAAGACAAATTCTTTGCCGCAGTCTTCACATACTAAATTTTCGTCTTCGTACATTGTTTTTCTCCTGATTGTGTACTTTTTCTTGCAACGACTGTTACATCATATCATTGTACACTATTTTCAGGAATTTGCAAGAGGGCAAGGCTCATAATACAAATTGCAAAATCCATAGAATCAATGAACTGATTAAAAAATACTGATTATATGTTTCCGGTTGAGCTGTTTCTGTCATCCTCAAGCTGTTTGATATCTATGTTTGAACTATCTTCGTCGCCATAGTTTATTGCAGGAACATCAATTTCAACATTAACATCCGCATCAACCATTTCTATATCATTTTTATCAAATTCTTTTGTTTTGCCGTCCTCAAGTTTTACTGCAACTTTTCCGCTCATAAACTGAAGATAACAAACTTTTCCAAGTCCCTCCGTTGTCATAACAGATGAACCGATTGGCGGCATTCCTTTGGCAGCGTCTATGTAATTTGAGTATTCATAAGTTAAACAACACAAAAGCCTTCCGCAAGTTCCGGAAATTTTTCCCGGAGCAATTGGCATACCTTGATCTTTTGCCAGTTTGACATTTATTGTTGCAAATTTTCTTAAAAAACTTGAACAACAGAACGGTTGTCCGCAAATTCCAACCCCCTCAAGTATAGAGGTTTCATCTCTTACGCCGATGTGGCGTAAATCAATTCGGACACGGGTAAATGTTTGTGTTAAATCTTTTAACAGTCCTCTAAAGTCAACTCTTTCAGGTGCTGTATAATAAAACGTAATTTTTCTCCTATCAAAGGTTATTCTGCATTGAACCAAGTTCATAACCAAATTGTGTTGTTTTACAAGTGCTTGACATTTGAAAAACGCTTCAACTTCTTCTTTTTTTATATCTTCAAGAGTTTGTAAATCTCTTTGCGACATTACTCTTATTAAAGGTAACGGCTCCGGTTTGTTTTTGGATTTTTCCCATAGCTTTTCGATTTCAGGATTAACAAGAAAAACTTTTAAGGCTTCTTCTCCTTTTTCTGTTCTTGCAATAACCATTTGTCCCGCTTCAAGGTGAACATTTTCAGGAACATTTAGCGGATAATATGTATTTTTCAAATATCTTACGGCAAATTTCATTATACGTATCTTTCTTCTTCTTTTAGTTTTCTGTTCATCAATTTAGATAATAATTCTTCCGGTGTTATATCCGTGTATACAGCTTCGTATATTGCAGCTGAAACCGGAACTTCAATATCGAGTTTTTGTGCTAATTCACAGATTGCTTTTGATGTTTTTACCCCTTCTGCAACAGAACCAAGTTCTGCAAGTATATCATTAATTTTTTTACCTTTGGCAAGCATTGAACCTACGGTATAATTTCTTGACATTGGGGAAGAACAGGTGGCAATCAAATCACCCATTCCCGATAATCCGTATAAAGTCGACGGATTTGCACCAAGTTGAATACTCACTCTTACAATTTCTGCCATTCCGCGAGTTAAAAGTGTTCCGGCGCAGTTGTCACCTAATCCCATTGTATGTGCAAATCCTGATGCAATAGCGATAACGTTTTTCAAGCTTCCGCCAAGTTCAACACCTATTACATCAGTATTGGTGTAAAGTCTGAATTTGTTTGGAACATTGCAAGCATGTTGAACAAATTGCGCTGTTTCTATATCTTCGCAAGCTACACAAGCAGCGGTTGGTTTTCCTTGCAGTACCTCTTTTGCAAGTGTCGGTCCTGAAAGAATTGCAAGTTTTTGTTCAGGCAGAACATCTTTTATAACCTCTGACATTCTCATAAGAGAAGGCAGTTCAATACCTTTTGATGCGTTGACAAGTATTTGGTTTGGTTTTATCCCTGCGAGTTTGAGATTTTCACACACATCACGTGTTCCTGATGTTGCAACGACAGATAGTATTATATCAGCTTCTGAAATTGCCAGCTTAAGGTCTGATGTGATTTCGATTTTATCTGCAAGTTGTACTTCTAAAGGTTTTGAACAATGTCTATTATTTATCAAATCTTCTGATAAATCCTGAGCTCTGCCCCATACTGTAATATGCTCAAAATTATCGGTTAAAAGCCAGGCTAATGTAAGCCCCCAACATCCTGCACCAAGTACTGTTAATTTCATTATTTATCCTCCTGTTAAGTGGAATAGTCCTATAATTATACGGTTGTTTCAGCGTTAATAATTCGTCTTAGTACACCACCGTATTTTTTTAATTCGTGTCTTGCATCTTCAACATTTTTTTTCATTGTTATCATAATGATTGAGGTTTTGATTTCCCAATCACATTTTAATAGTGCAGCAAGTGCTTCACTATTTGATACATGTGCAATTTGAGATACAATTCTGATTGCTCTGTCTTTAAGTTTTTCGTTTACTGCTTTTAGGTCAATCATAAAGTTTTCGTAAGTTTTTCCTATTTTAATCATTGCACCGGTAGAAAGCATATTCAAAATCATTTTTTGAGCAGTTCCTGCTTTTAGTCTGCTTGACCCTGCAATAACCTCAGGCCCGACTTCCGCGCAGATTACGTGTCCTGCTTCTTGCGCAATCATCCCCTTTGAATTGCAAGTTACTGCAATAGTTGCTGCGCCTGTTTCGTCAGCTTGCTCTAAAACTCCCAGTAAATATTTAGGGTTTCCGCTTGCAGAAATTACAACACATACATCTTTATCAGTTAAAATTTTTGCATCTTCTTTTCCTGCACCAAAACTGTCTTCTGCCCCTTCAACTGCAGTTAGTATAGCTTTTTCTCCGCCTGCAATTTTACCTTGAACCATTTCAGGATTAACACTAAATGTCGGAGGGCATTCTGATGCATCTAAGATGCCAAGTCTGCCAGATGTGCCTGCACCAAAATAGAATAATCTTCCTCCTTTTAAAAATGCTTTTGCAATAATGTCAATTGCTGCAGCAATATTTGCAGCTTCATCACCGACAACTTTTGCAACAATCAAATCTTCTTCATTCATCTTTCTGACCATGTCTATCGTTGATAACAGGTCTATGTCTTTAGTATTTTCGTTTCTGTATTCTGTAATTACTTCTGTCATACTTAACTCCTTTCCAAAAATCACGCAATTGCGGTTTTTGGTATTACACTAATTTAACCAAATTTGCCATTTCGATTGCAGTTTTAGCAGCGTCTGCTCCTTTATTTCCGGCTTTTGTTCCGGCTCTTTCTATTGCTTGTTCGATGTTATCTGTTGTTAACACTCCAAATATTACAGGAATACCTGTTTGTAAACTTACTTGTGCTACGCCTTTTGAAACTTCAGCGGAAACATAGTCAAAATGCGGTGTTGAGCCTTTGATTACTGCCCCTAATGTTATTATTGCGTTATATTTATTAGATTTTGCACATTTTGAGGCGATAACAGGGATTTCAAATGCTCCGGGAACTCTTACAACATCTATATTATTTTCTGAAACTCCGTGTCGTTTTAGTTCATCCACAGCACCTTCCAATAATTTCGCACCTATAAAATCGTTAAATCTTGAAATTATTATACAAAAATGTTCATCGTTTGTTGTAGTTAATTGTCCCTCAAATATTTTCATAATACCTGCTCCTTAAACATATCCTTTTTATAAATAGATTTTACAATATTCAAGGTTATTTTACAAGAACAGCACCGAAAATCTTATAAAAAATATATAAAGCAACAAGAATTAATAAAATTCCGCTGAGTTTCATTATAGTTTCTGAAAATTTGTAGAAATTATTGTTTGATTTGATTTTTGAGGTGATAAAACCTGCAATAATAAGGATTAAACCTTGTCCTATTGAAAATAAAAACAGCATAATAACAGCTTGAGTTACTTTTGCTGAAATTGATGCAAATGCCATTATACTGGCTAATATCGGGGTCGAACAAGGTGTTCCGATTAGTGCAAAAACAGCACCCAAAATCAACGGGTATAAAAAATCGTTGTTGATTTTGTTTTGCGGAATTTCTTTTATTATTACGGGAAGTTCAAATTCGATTATTCCAAGAATTTTTAATCCCATAATCATAATTATTGATGCAATAACCAAAGCAAAATAAGGATTCCCTAAAAATATTTTGCCTGTAAGTGCGCAGATTATACCAATTACAGAAAAAACAATGCCTGTTCCTATTACGAACACAATCATTTGTAACAGAGTTTTTAGCGGTTTTTCTTTGGAATATCCGCCGATATAACCGATAATCAATGGGAGCATTGAAAGTGAGCAGGGTGATATTGAAGAAATTAAACCGCCTGCAAATGATGCTAAAAATAAAAGATATATATTTGTTTGATTAGAAAATAATTGAGTAAGATTTTCCATTATTTTAAACCTTTGATATATTCTTCCATTTCATCTTCCGGTATTGAACCTTCAATACGTATGTAAGGTGAACCGTCGGAATTTAACATAATTATTGTCGGAACAAGTGTTACTTTGTATTTTTTTATCATTTTGTTGTTCATATCGTTGTTATTGTCAACAATAATTTCTGTATATTCAAATTTTTTAGAATATTTAGGTAAAAGTTTTCTGAAAATTCTTTCAACTTCTTTGCATTCGATGCACATATTTGATGAAAATTTTATAATTTGCGGTCTTCCTGAGGCATGAGCTACTGTAGAAGAACTTTTATCAAAAGTCAGTCCGAAAAAAGCAATAATAGGTAGAATCAATATTGCTAAAGATGTGAAAAGTGATTTTTTGTTCATGTTTTTCTCCTTTTGTATTCAATATATCATAGAGTTATAAAACTTTAAAGTAGATAGTTGGGCGGGTGTTTGTTTATGTTGGCACAATTGTATGATAATACTTGAGCTTGGGTGTAAAACATGTTATAATTAATGTATAAGTTGTTAAAGACGAGGATTGGTTATTGAATATGAAAAAGTTTGGATTTACATTGGGTGAAATTCTTATTGCTTTGGCGGTAATAGGTGTTGTTGCAGGGCTTGTCTTGCCGCAGCTTGTCACCGGTCAAAAGGCTGCACAGGCAAGAGCTCAATTTAATACGGCATATTCTCTTTTGGCAAAGTCTATTGCGGATATGGATGCAGATAATGTTTCAGTAGATCCTGCAAGTTATGGTGCTCCACAAGCGTTGTATAAAATCTTAAAAGAATATCAAAGAGTATCAATTGATTGTGGCGATAAAAATGCTCCTGCAAAAAATACCAGTGTATGTATAGAATTCAGTAGTGCAAATTCTTCTACTTATCAGGATAATTATCATATATATAAC
>CAMGGL010000106.1 GCA_946055575.1 uncultured Candidatus Melainabacteria bacterium | reverse complement strand
TAGGTTTTTCCCATGTTTGGATTGTAGGGAATAACTTACTCAAATAGTATTTTCCTGATGCAACATCCTCTCCGCTTGAATATTGATTATCATTCAAACAAAATAAAGTTGATTTATAATGATTTAGTGTATCTGAAAGTTTGTAGGATAAATTAGAGGATAAATATAAATTTTCGCGTTGTTCTCGTTTAGTTTTAAAAATTTTATAAGAACAATGTTTTACACAGATTGAATACAAAGAAACAATAAGTCTTTGTGCTGAGTTTTCTTCTCTGAACTTTTGATGAGAAACTTTTGTAAATTCCTCTTTGAAGACATCAGCACACTCTTTAAAGTAACTTTTTCTATAAGCATCAATATTATGAGTTGGTTCTAAACCTGAAAAATCCTTGCTGTATTTTTGATTGATAACATTTAATACATTTGTAATATTTCTTTGGTAAAGTCCCCGTTGAAGTTCTTCTTCTGTCCAAGTTTGAGGTTTTAACCTAATAATTGGATTAAAATTTTTATCAAAAAAGTATTTTGGAGAAACAGGTTTTGCAATAAAGCAATCGTCATTTGCGTATAAAAAATACTCAGAAAGTTCAGGAATATTAGCTATACAAGATTCAATCGCTTCTGAATTAAACGTAGGCAAAGCATCAGGTGGCATAATTTCTTTATGGTTAACTATTGTAATTTTCGGATTATTTACATCAAGCCAGTCGGGCACTTGTCCGTTTGTAACTATAAAAATATGATTAATCCAAGTCGCATTTTGTGCAACTGAACGCAGAGAATACTTTAATTCCTGATTGTCGCGATATCGACATTCATTTTGGCTGTCAATATATCTTACATTATTGTCTGATGAGTATTGTGCTTTTTTATTCAAAAACTCATCACTATTACCATCCACCCATAAATAAACTAAATCAATCTTTTTCATATACTAGCTCAATTCCATAAAATAACACACTCAGTTATACCATGAAGAATATAAAATAACACGCTCGCTTTGTTTATTTTTTTACATATTGTAATGACAATTGCATATATGAACAAAGAAAAAACTAATCTAAAAATACTAGGTGAATGTATAAGAGAACTGCGCAAATCCAAGAACTTAACACAATTTGAATTAGCCGAAAAGATTGGTCTCTCTACAAATTTCATAGGTATGGTAGAACGGGGAGAAAGAAATACAACTGTTGACAAAATATTTAAACTGGCTGATGTTTTCAATATCACGATGGAAGAGTTTTTTAAAAAATTATAAATGACAAAAAGAGGAACTTTTTAAGTTCCTCTTTCCGTAATTATTATTAAATCCTAAACTTTTCTTTTGCGAGCAGCTTCAGATTTATGTTTTCTTTTTACGCTTGGCTTTTCATATCTTTCGCGTTTTTTTACTTCTGAAAGAATTCCTGCTTTTTGGATTTTCTTTTTGAAACGTCTTAAAGCGCTTTCGATACTTTCGTTTTCGCCAACTTTAACTTCTGCCATTTATATTTTCACCACCTTTATAGCTTTTTACAGGTACAGTATATTATAAAACCCTAAAAATATCAAGTTTTGCCCAAATTGTGGCTCATTTCGCAACACTTTGTAATATTTTGTTATAATTTAATAGATGCAAATCTAATTATTTACCTCTAAAATAATCACAAATGAGTTTTTCCTGACGAGGAAGAAGATGTTTAATTCGATTTACAATAGACTTGTTTTGTAAATCCTCAAGTTGTTTTGTTAAAATTGCTTTTTCTATTAACACTTTGTTGTATAAATCTGCACAAACTTCACTTTTATCAATGTGTTCTCTTAATTTCGACAGTTGCAATTCTTTCTCTTTTATTGAAACTATGAGTTCTTTTTTCACGTTATTTAAACCTCTTAAATATCACATTATAAGAATAAACTGTCTTGCCGGATTTAAAATCAACTTTTTAGGTGATTTTAGCCTAAAATCGGTAATAAATCATACTCATAGCCTAGTTTTAATGCTTCGATATTTTTAGGCATAAGGTTCATTCTGTGCGGATGAATAACATTTTTTAAGGCTTTTTCAAGTGTCGATAATGTTATTAACTTGCTAACTTTAGATAGTATCCCTAATGCAAGTACATTAGACATTTTTATATTACCCAATTTTTCCTGTGCCATTTGCGTAATCGGTACAAAAACATAATTGATATCATCACGGACTTTTTTTATATTTGCTAATGAAGAATTAACAATTATAGTTCCTCCTTTTCTCACCCAAGACGTATATTTGTCAAAGGATGCCTGATTAAGCACAATAATATAATCGGCCTGAGATTTTTGCACGGCGCTTACATCTTCATCTGCCATAACAACGCTACAATTTACTGTTCCGCCTCTCATCTCGGCGCCGTATGACGGATACCATGTGACCATTTTATCGTCAATCATAAATCCGTTTGCCAAGACTTCTCCGGCTAAAAGAACCCCTTGTCCGCCAAATCCTGCGATTATAAAATCTTTCTCCATAAATCAAATCCTTACTTACTGATTGTTAACTGTTATATCTTTATACACTCCTGGTTTAAATACCGGCATCATTTCGTTTTTGACGCGTTCGTGAGCCTGCTCCGGTGTCATTCTCCAATTTGTAGGACAGGTTGAAAGTATTTCGACAAACCCAAATCCAAGCCCTTTTACTTGAACTTCAAATGCTTTTTTTATTGCCTGTTTTGCTTTTTTGATGTTAGCTACGCTATCAAGAGAAACTCTTGCGGAATACGCCGTTCCATCGCATAGTGCAATATGTTCAGCGATTTTTATAGGATATCCGTAGTATTCTTTATTTCTTCCTGTCGGAGAGGTTGTTGTAATCTGACCCATAATGGTTGTCGGTCCAAGCTGTCCGCCTGTCATGCCGTATGTTGTATTGTTGATACAGATTGCGGATAATTTTTCTCCGCGCAAAGCGGCATGCATACTTTCTGCAAGCCCTATTGATGCAAAATCTCCGTCACCTTGATAGGTGAATACAAATTTATCGGGTCTTGCTCTTTTAATTCCTGTGGCTTCTGCTAAAGCTCTGCCATGAGGAGCTTCTAAAGCGTCAACATTCAAAAAATCGTAGAGAGTTACGGAGCATCCGATTGAAGCGGCAAGAATTGCATTTTCTGTCAATCCCATTTCTTCAAGAACTTCGGCAACAAGTCTGACAGCAACTCCGTGATCGCATCCCGGACAGAATGTGTATTTCGCATCTTTTTTTAGTGAGTTTGGTATTTTAAAAACTTGTACTGACATTATGCTAACTCCTCTACTTGTGCTGCTATATCTTCCGGTGCAGGAGGAGCTCCTACCGGTTTGTGAATAAGCTCTACAGGAACTTTTCCGTCTACTGACAGTTTGATATCATTTATCATTTGACCCATATTTACTTCAACAGAAATGATTTTTTTAACTCTGTCCGCTAACTCATTCAATCGTTTATGCGGGAACGGATAAAGTGTTATAGGTCTGAATACTCCGACTTTCAATCCTTTTTGTCTGCATATTTTTGCTGCGGTTTTAATATTTCTAAATGTGCTTCCGAAACTTACGAGGACTATATCTGCATCTTCAGTACCGATTTCTTCCCATTCGGTTTCGTTTTCTTCAATTTGTTTGTATTTGTTAAACAGTTTTTCTAAAAATACGCATTGCTCATCTGCTAAAGGCGCATAAGAACGAATAATTCTGCTGTTTCTGCCTTTTGCTCCGGTTAAAGCCCATTCAGAATTGTCTATTTCAGGGTACGGGTATGGTTTAAATTCAACAGGAGCCATCATTTGACCTAATAAACCGTCGGCTAACAATACTGTCGGGTTTTTATATTTGTGAGCCAAGTAAAATGCTTTGTAAGTTAAATCCACACATTCCTGAACGGTTGATGGCGCAAGAGCAATCAGTTTATAATCTCCGTTGCCGCCGCCTTTTGTCGTTTGGAAATAATCTCCCTGAGATGAATAGATATTTCCAAGTCCCGGTCCGCCTCGCATAACGCTGACCAATACAACAGGCAGTTCATCAGACGCTGCGTAAGATAACGCCTCCTGCATTAGTGCTATTGCGCAAGATGATGATGATGACATTGCTTTTGCGCCTGTTGCGCATGCTCCGATTGTCATGTTAATTGCTGCGAGTTCACTCTCCGCAGAAACATAACTTCTGCCCAATTCTTGCATTTTACCGCTCATAAATTCGCCGATTTCACTTTGCGGTGTGATAGGATATCCAAAATAGCATTGACATCCCGCCAAAACTGCAGCGTTTGCTATTGCATAATTACCCTTAATTAATATTTTCTTACCTGTTAAACATTCAACCATTAAGTTATCCTCTATATACTTCTGTAATTGCTAAATCCGGACATCTGGTCGCGCACATTGCGCATCCCAAACATTGTTTATCGGGGTCACAAAACTCAACGACTTTGTTCCCAAGATTGTTTGTCCGCTCGCTTACTTTAATTAAACCTTTGGGGCATTCTTTTATGCACAGATAACAAGCTTTGCATTTGTTTTCATCTATTACAATTCTGTTCATTCTATCCCTCTTTGTCTCTACTCAACAATATCATAACACTAATAATTAAATTTAAATACCTAATCTTAACATTTGTAATAAATGTGTTAATTTGAATTTACTATTATTATTCTGCCTGCTAATATTATCATGTAGGGATGTATTTTTATTAAGGACAGAAGGATGGCTCAAGATTTGGATTTAATCATAAATTTACTAAGGGAGTTGAGAACTTATAGTACAACTAATTCGGAGACGTTTGAACGATTGTTATCCGGAATTAATAATAAGATTGATATTCTTGACAGAAATTCGGTTTCTGCGGATTTTGTAAAGGCTTATTTTAAAGAGATTGTTCAAATTCTTGATGATAAAAATACTACTACAATGTCCAAATTTTCCGATATTGAAAAAGCTCTAAAGGCTTTGTATGACGGAATGGATGAGCATGCCAAAACTTCTGATATGCGTGAACTTTTTGAAGTGTTTACGAAAAATCTTAATAACTTTTATTCCGAAACCCGTCAGCAAAAGGCTATACTGTCAGGGATAGAGGTGAAATTATCCGAATTAACTTCTGATAAATCCGATAAAGAGGATATCCTGAGAACGATAACACTTTTGAGAAATGATTTTGAAAACTTAAATCATGGTTACAAAAGCACTATTGATGCGGTAAATTCCGATTTGAAAACTATTTTATCAAATGTAATTAAAACCGAACAATCTTCAACTGCATCAAGAGAACAAATCGAAATAATGTACAATGCTGTTGCGGATGTTGTGAATTTCTTAAAGGGTGTTGATAAGCGAGATGCAAATCTTGAAAAATTGCTTTCCGGACTTGTTACAAACGAAAGTTTGAAATTTACTCATAGCGTTGTTGAGTCTATTATACAAAAAGTTGATGTAATCTCTGAGCACCTAAATTCTCTTTCCGAAAAAGCTGACGTTGAGCAATTGAAGTCGTTAGCTGATGAAATGCAGGTTAAATTAGACGAAACCGCAACAAAAGAATTGTTTACTCAAATATCTTCTTTGACTGAGGATTTGACGACAAAAACAGATGATGTAAAACAGTTGTTGGCAAAAGTTTCAAAAAATATTGATAATTTGCCTGATATTACCTTTTTGGATAATTCATTGCAGAATTTGTATAATGAGTTAAAACTTTTGGAAGAGAATGTGAATATTGCCGGCATGACCGATAATATTGCTGATTTAGACGGGAAAGTTCTCAGTTTGAATTCCGAATTGTCAACGGTTAAGAATATCTTGGAAGATTTGAACGAGGTTGCATCTTCAAAGATTGTGTCTTTAATAGAGGATATTTCTTTTGAAAATGAAGCTTATGACATAAAACAACATGTGTCTAAAATGCTTGCAAAACTCCCTCAAAAAGAAGATATTGACAGAATTTTAGAAAATCAAGAATTGAGTAAGGGCACTCTTGATGAGATTTTGAGTAAAGCAGACAAGATCGAGGACAGGTTAGACACCCTTCCTACTCATGCCGATATGGAGGCTTTGAATAACAATCAATTGAGTCTTGTTGAAAATTTGCAGGATATTGCAACAAAAGATGATATTGATAGTTTGGCTGCAAAATCTGATGAAATAGAAAATATGATTGACAAACTTAATTTTGATGATGAGTTTGAGCAGTTGTATGATAAAACCACTTCCATAGAAGATTGGCTTGAAAAATCTTTAATAAAAGAAAATTCTGAAGAAATTTCTTCTCAGATAAAAGATAAAGCCGAACAGAAAGATATTGTTGAAATTCTAAAGACAACGGAAAAAATTGCGCAAGACATAGCAGAATTATCAAATAATGTTGATGTGAAAAAGGTTAATCGTACGGTTTCAGAAGTCTATTCAATGATAGAAGATTTGAAAAACGATTTTATGAACTCAA
>CAMGGL010000105.1 GCA_946055575.1 uncultured Candidatus Melainabacteria bacterium | reverse complement strand
ACAACAATAATATTTTTTTTAACATAATTTTATCCCTCAAGTTTACATTTATCATACCCTAATCACATAACAAGTCAAAAAAGTTAAGTATATTTATTTTTTTATCTTTTTAAGTTATTATAATTTTATGAAAACTATTGTACTTACAGGAATGATGGGTAGCGGAAAAACTTCTGTCGGAAAACTTTTGGCAGAAAAGATTTCTTCAGAATTTACGGATATTGATTTTGAAATTGAAAAAAAATATGGTATTACAATTTCTGAAATATTTGCGAATTTTGGAGAAAAATATTTTCGCAAAATTGAAAGTGAAATGATTTTAGATGTTTTCAAGTCTGAAAATATGGTGATTTCACTTGGCGGAGGTGCTTTTCAAGATGATAAAATTCGTGAGTTTTTGCTAAACAATTCCGATGTCTTTTATTTAAAAACTTCGGCGCAGGTAATTCTTGAAAGAATAAAAAATGACAAATCGCGTCCGCTTCTTTGTGATAATATGAATGTGGAAAAAATAAATGAATTGATTGAAATAAGAAAGACTAATTATGAAAGTGCGTCTTATACGGTCGATACGGATAATTTGTCGCAGCAAAAAGTGGTAGAAAATATTTTAGGAATTTTGGGAAATGGTTAGTTTATCAGTAAAAATTAAGGAAGAAGAAATTAGTTATCCTATATATATTAATAATAGTGATATTTGTAATCTCAAAAAATCAATAATGGATGAGATAGAATATAAAAATTTCATTGTTGTAATCAGTAAAAAAGTATACAAATTATATGGAAAAATTTTGGATTTTCCAAAGGATAGAATACTGGTACTGCCTGATGGAGAGAAAGAAAAGAATTTTAAAAATTATCGAAAAATTTTGGATTTTGCGCTTTCAAAAAAGTTAAAACGTGAAGATGCAATAATTGCTATTGGCGGAGGTGTAGTCGGGGATATTACAGGTTTTGCAGCATCAAGTTATATGAGGGGCATAAGTTTTATACAAGTTCCGACAACTTTACTTGCTGATGTAGATAGTTCTGTTGGAGGTAAAACTGCGATAAATACTCCGCTTGGAAAAAATTTAATTGGAGCGTTTTATCAACCAAAGGCGGTTTTTGTTAATGTTAACTTTTTGAAAACACTTGATGATAAACAATTTAAAAGCGGTTTGGGTGAGGTTATTAAATACGGGTTTATAGAAAAAAGTTGTAATCCGGATTGTGAAGCCGGTTTTATCAGTTTTTTGTCGGAAAACCGTGAAAAAATTTTAGATAGGGATGTTTTAACCTTAAAAACTTTAATAAAAATGTGCGTAGAATTAAAGATTGCGGTTGTGCAGAAAGATGAAAAAGAATCGGGCTTACGTAAGATTTTAAATTATGGTCATACCTACGGGCATGTTGTGGAAACCTTGACGAATTACAAAAAGTACACACATGGAGAATGTGTTGTTGACGGAATTATTTTTGCTTTAGGTTTGGCTTTGAGTAGAAATTTGATAGATAAAGAATACAAATTTTTGTGCGAGGATTTGGTCAAAAATTTTGGTTATCAACCTTTGTTAAAATTTCGCAGAGAAAAAGTTTTGAATACTATGACCAATGATAAAAAATCACTCAACGGGGTGATAAAGTTTATTCTTCCCGTTGCCTATGCTCAAGTCGGGGAGTTTGATTTTTCTGAGGAAGAAATTTTGGAGTATCTCCCGGCTTAATATTTTGCCAAAAGTATTCTCTTGTGATATTTTAATATTCGCGGAGGAGAAATGAATTCAAAAGATTTACCAAAGTGTCCGGTAGAAACAGCATTTATGATGATTGGCTGTAAGTGGAAAGTTCTTATCGTGAAAGTTCTGCTTGGCGGAACGATGCGTTTTTGTGAATTAAAAAAAGCACTTGGCGGAATAACTCAAAAAGTTTTAACATCAAATCTTCGTGAAATGGAAAGTTTGGGGCTAATAACCCGAAAGGTATATGAACAAAACCCTCCAAAAGTTGAATATTCTTTAACGGATATTGGCTATAGTTTGATGCCTGTTATTGATTCTTTAAGAACGTGGGGCAAGGATTATAAGAAATATATGCGTTTGTTGGAAAAAATGAAATAATAAGTTTTGTAAATATAAATTTACCATTATTAGCAATAAAAATTTTCAGATGTTTTAAACACACTAAATACATAAAAGAAAGGTAGTGAAAATATGGAAATTAGAAATGTTACCCCAAATTATACAAATCGTCAACCGGCATTTGGTATGGCGTTGCGTACACCAAAAGATATGGGCGAATTTACGGATTATGTAACTAAAAAAGGTAGTATTCCTTTGAGAATGGCAAAACGCGGACTTGAAAGAATAAAAAATGCCGGCGGTAATCATTATGATATAGAATATGTAGGTGAAAGAAAATTTAATATTGTTCCAGTGTCAGATAAAGCAAAAGCAATGGAGCTTTCTCTCCCTGAAGTAGAACCGGATTATATAGATAGAATTAGCAGAACTCATTTCAATTCGGACGCAATGGAATCGTTAGAAGATGCAAAAGGTATGAAAGCTGCTTGGTTATTTACAAAGAAATTTGCGGCAGCAGTTCGAGGAATCTTTTATGCGGCTGTAAAACCTGAAAGTTTATTCTCTAGTAATTTGAAAAAAGCTGTTGCACAAGCAGATGCTATGGAAAAAATGGTAGAAAAACAAATTGCTGCTGATGCGAAAGCTGCAGCGAAAAAAGAAAAAGCTGTACAAGTTTTATCTTCAGTTTTTGATGATGCTGATGATGTTTATATAATCGGACAAAAATCTCAAAACATCGGCAAAGATATCGCTGATGTTGAAATGAAGCAGGCTGAAAAAGTGTCGGAAAAGGCAAATGATATCAATAAAAACAAAAATGGTAAAGTCGTAATCAATTTTGATGAGGATTAATAAAATGAAAGAGATTGGTTTATTCCAATCTCTTTTTATTTGAAAAATTCATTGTAACAAAACTAAACAAACATGAAAAAATACGGTTGACAGTGAGTTTTGTTTATCTTAGAATAAGTATGCTTGAAGTATGGTAGCCGAAATATATAGCGAAAACTTTGAGCGGGCAAGGTGAAAGCTTTGCCGAGTGTAGTACATAGAAAAAAGAAAAAGGAATGCAAATGGCAAGCAGCACAAAGAAAAACAGAATCAGAGTTTGTTTGAAAGCTTATGATTACAAACTAATTGATGTATCTGCTGAAAAAATCGTAGAAACAGCAAAAAGAACAGACGCTAAAGTAGCCGGACCTATTCCTTTACCTACAAAAAGACGTATATATTGTGTATTGCGTTCACCACACAAAGATAAAAAATCTCGTGAACATTTTGAAATGAGAACACACAAACGCATTATCGATATTTGCGAACCAACTCAACAGACAACTGAAGAGTTAAGTAGATTAGATTTGCCGGCTGGTGTAGATATTGAAATTAAACTGTAATTTCAATCACTGGCAAAGTTGAAAATTGAATAAGCATTATGCATAGATAATGTGATCTACTACCGTCCGGATGATATGGAAGTTCGTAAAAGCGAGGACGAATGAAAATTTATCAGGCGACGGAAAGGTGAAAGTCCTTAAAAGGTAAAGATTAGTAAGCAAAAGTAGCGCTCGCAAGAGGAAATGCAAATTCGGCATGGGTTTTCCGTGCGAATGAGCTAGAAAGGTAAAATATGACACTAGGTGTAATAGGAAAAAAAGTCGGAATGACTCAAATCTTTGATGAACAAGGTTTGGCAATTCCTGTAACTGTTATCAAAGTTGATGAAACTGTAGTTACTCAGGTTAAAACTGTAGAAACTGACGGTTATAACGCAATTCAAGTTGGTACTGTTGCAGCTAAAGAAAAACACTTGACAAAGGCTCAATTAGGTCATTTCAAGAAAAATAACTTGTCAAACTACAGACATCTTCAAGAGTTCAGAGTAGAAAATCCTCAAGATTATAAAGTAGGTGACAAGGTTGAACTTTCAGTATTAGATAATGTTGAAAAAGTAGACGTAACAGGTAAATCAATAGGTAAAGGTTTTCAAGGTACCGTTAAAAGATGGAACTTTGGCAGAGGACCTATGGCTCACGGTTCTAAAAACCACAGAGAACCTGGTTCAATCGGTGCAGGTACAACTCCTTCACGTGTTATCAAAGGTAAAAGAATGGCTGGTAACATGGGTAATGAAAGAGTTACCATTACTAAGTTGAAGTTGGTAAAAGTTGATTCAGCTAACGGATTAGTTTTGGTAAAAGGCTCAGTACCGGGATGCGAAGGCAGATTAGTAACTATCGTTCCTACAAGAACTAAATGGAACTAGGTTGTTGGTGTTAAGTGTCGAAGTTGGTTTGCAAGAGCAAAACAAATGGCACGGAACATTATATAAAAAGACAAGGTAAGTCAATAAAACCGGCTGGTCTTGCCAAATAAAGCAAAAGCAAGCGGTAAGCAGTCTTAAACGGAAAGATAATTAAAGATAAAGGAAAATAAAAATGTCAAAAGAAATATTAAGTACAAACGGAGAAAAATTAGGCGAAATCACATTAGAAAAAAGTGTTTTCGGTGTTGAACCTAATTTACATGTAATGCACTTAGCATTAAGAAGACAATTAAATAATGCTCGTCAAGGTAATGCATGCACAAAAACAAGAGCAGAAGTTGCCGGCGGCGGAAGAAAACCTTGGAAACAAAAAGGTACAGGCCGTGCAAGAGCAGGTTCATTACGTTCCCCATTGTTTGCAGGTGGTGGCGTAATCTTTGGGCCAAAACCAAGAAGTTACTCTTTCAATATGCCTCAAAAAGCAAGACAATTGGCTTTGAAATCGGCATTATCAGCAAGAGAAGCACAATTGGTTATTGTAAAAGATTTTTCTACAATAGCTGAACCAAAAACAAAATTGATGGTTAGTGCATTAAAATCATTGAATGTAAGCGGTAAAGTTTTAGTTGTAGCTGATACAAAAGCGGAAGAAAACAAAAATCTTGAACTTTCAGCAAGAAATATTCCAAGTGTAAAACTTTTATTGCCTACAAACTTAAATGTGAAAGATTTATTGGAAGCTGATTTCGTTGTTATGACTGAATCTGCTGTAAATGAAATTACCCAAAGGCTTTCATAGTCTTTCCCCTCTACCTTTGGGAAAGGGTAGAATTTCAACTTAAATGTAATGAAAGTTAGAAGTTCGGGCAAGGGTAACAATCGACTCCCTACAAATAAAAAGGAAATTTAAAATGAGTGAAACAGAAAAACTATATGACATAATTAAAAAGTCATTAATTACAGAAAAATCAGTGACAGCAACAGAGAATGCTCAATATACTTTTGAAGTTAAAAAAGATGCAACAAAAATCGAAATTGCTAAAGCTGTAGAATTAGCTTTTCCAGGAAGAAAAGTTAAGAAAGTAAGAACAGTTTATATGCCATCTCATGAAAAGAGAATGGGATACAAATTCGGAAGAACTGATTCTTCTAAAAAAGCCATCGTTACAATCGAAGGCGAACCAATCGAATTTTTGAACGTATAGTTTAAAATTCAAAAATGACGGGGCGCGTATGGCGTAAGTCCCAAAGTAGAAAGCCAATTAAAAGGAGAAAATAAAATGGCAATCAGAAAAATTAATCCGACGTCTCCGGGACAAAGAGGCATGACAAAAAGTGATTACCAAGAAATCACAACATCAACTCCTGAAAAATCACTGTTAAGATCATTAAAGAAAACAGCAGGAAGAAATAATACCGGTAGAATTACTTGCCGTCACAAAGGTGGTGGAGTAAAAAGAGCATACCGTGTAATCGATTTCAAAAGAGATAAATTCGGCGTACCTGCAACAGTTAAAACTATTGAGTACGATCCGAACAGAAATGTAAGAATTTCATTATGTTTCTACGCAGATGGTGAAAAAAGATATATTTTGACACCGGAAGGTTTAAACGTAGGTGACGTAATTGTGAGCGGTCCTGAAGCTCCTGTACAAAACGGAAATGCATTACCGTTAGAACTTATTCCTTTAGGTTCAGTTGTTCATAATATTGAAATGACACCTGGCAGAGGCGGAGTAATGGTAAGAGCAGCAGGTAACTCAGCTCAGGTTATGGCAAAAGAAGGTAACTATGTAACAGTTAAATTACCTTCAGGCGAAATGAGAATGGTAAGAAAAGAATGTATGGCTACAATAGGTACGCTTGGAAATTCTGAATTTAAAAACTTATCAATCGGTAAAGCCGGAAGAAAACGTTACATGGGTATCAGACCGACAGTACGTGGTGTTACAATGAACCCTTGCGATCACCCTCACGGTGGTGGTGAAGGTAAAACAGGTCCTGGCGGACACCCTAAAACACCTTGGGGTAAACCGGCACTTGGTTATAAGACCCGTAAAAAAGGTAAAGCTTCTGATAAACTTATCGTTAGAAGAAGAAAATCTAAATAATAGCATGTTGAATGTTTGTGCAGCATAGCTGCACAGCATTCAGAAAAATAAATTAAACTCAAACAAAACAAAAGGAGAAATAAATGGCACGTTCATTAAAAAAAGGTGCATATGTAGAAGAATCTCTACAAAAGAAAATAGACAAGATGAATGCTAACTCAGAAAAGAAAGTTATCAAAACTTGGTCAAGAGCATCTATGATTGTACCTGATATGTTAAACCACACCATTGCTGTACATAACGGGAAGACTCACGTTCCTGTATATATTACAGAACAAATGGTAGGTCACAAATTAGGTGAATTTGCACCTACAAGACTATTCAAAGGGCACGCAGGTGCTGATAAAGCAAAAAGAGGTTAGTACAAATAATCCAAAGTGATATTTATATTAAATAAAG
>CAMGGL010000104.1 GCA_946055575.1 uncultured Candidatus Melainabacteria bacterium | reverse complement strand
TATTAAATTATATAATGTATAAAGACATTACTACTTATTAAATTTACTTTCATCAAGATATTTTATTACTCTTGCAGGGTTTCCATTAAAATAATTAACTTTTTCATAATTTAACCTTATTTAAGTTTGTTGTATTCACTATCCTCAACTGGCTCTAACCATTCATTAGAAGTTTCAATTCCATCAACTTCAACTGCTAAATGAGAGAACCATGAATCAGGGGCGGCTCCGTGCCAGTGTTTTACATTTGCAGGAATATTAACAACATCGCCCACATTTAATTCTTGAGGCTCTTTTCCCCATTCTTGATAATAACCTCTACCACCCACAACGATTAACATTTGACCACCACCTGATTTTGCATGATGGATGTGCCAATTATTTCTGCATTTAGGTTCAAAAGTTACATTATACATTTTTACTTGACTTGTTGATATTGGTGCAAGGTAACTTTGACCAATAAAATATTTAGCATAAGCCGTATTTTCTTCTCCTATTGGAAACATAATAGTTTTGGCATATTTTTCTTTTTCTGTCAAAGCTGGAGTTTTATCGTTCCATACTTCTTTTGCAAGATTAAATGTTGCCCAAGCCTTTGGCCAACCTGCATAAAAAGCAGTATGAGTTATGGCAGCCGCAATTTCTTCTTTAGTTACACCATGATTTTTTGCATTTTGAAGATGATATTTTATGGAATTATCAGTAATTCCTTGCGACATCAAAGCGACTACAGTAATCAAACTTCTTGTTTTTAAATCAATATCTTTGTTATTCCAATTTTCACCAAACAAAACATCATCATTATAATGAGCAAATTCTGGTGCAAAATTTCCTAACATGTCACGACCAGCAGTTTGTGTAATTTTATTAGTCATATTTTTGGTTTCTCCTTTATTTTTGTTGCATAAAGCAAAACAATTACATTGAGTCATAAACGATAAAATCAATATCGAAAGTAATATCTTTTTCATTTCTACCTCAAAATTTTTATTTACAAAACTTTTCTGCCCAAGATTTTAATTGTTCAACACTAGGTGAACCATTTAA
Source organism: uncultured Candidatus Melainabacteria bacterium (assembly GCA_946055575.1). GTDB lineage: Bacteria > Cyanobacteriota > Vampirovibrionia > Gastranaerophilales > Gastranaerophilaceae > Zag111. The sequence goes on along the minus strand of CAMGGL010000104.1, from coordinate 5,797 downwards.
AATTTCACCTTCAATAATTTTTGTTGAATCTGAAACACTTACTCTTAAATCTTCTACGGTTTTTCCAAATTTGCTACCACCGGAAGTCGCAAATAAAATAATCTTCTTATTTGATAAATCATATCTTTCTAAAAAGGTATTTATAATAGTTGGTGCAACATACCACCAAATTGGAAATCCTAAAAATATAGTATCATATTCACTGATATCAAAATTATCTTCTACTATTTCTGGTCTAAAAGATTTATCTGCCATCTCTATTGTTGAACGTGCTTGTTTATCCATCCAATTTAAATCTGCATCCGTATATTTTACTTTTGGTTGAATTTCATAAATATCAGAACTTATTGCTTGTGATAAATTCTGAGCAACTTGTTTTGTCACTCCCGATGCACTAAAATATGCAACTAAATTTTTACTCATATTATTCTCCTTTTATATAACCCAAAACTGTTTGTGCATACACATTATGCATTTCGTCCCTTAGCTCTAACCCTCTTTTAGCTGTTACTTTTAATATATTTATCACTTCGCCTATTACCTAATAAAATGTGTAGATATTCCTTCTTCTTTTTCCGGTAAGCCAAATTCATTTTTACCTAATTGAATAGACTTAATTAAGAAAACCATATTTTTAGCCAAAGTTCTCATTGTTTGTAAGCCTTCTAAATCTTGCGCTGCTTGACCTTGAACTAAACCATGAACACTATTCCAATATTGACTTGAAACAACAGGCATATTAGAAATTGTGAAATATTTATTCAATTCATCAAATGTTGCAGAAGCTCCACCTCTGCGACAAATAGCAATACTTGCACCGACTTTCATCGTTTTATCTATTGTCCGAGATGTTGAAAAAAATAGTCTTTGTATAAATGAAACAAGAGTTCCATTAGCTTGAGCATAATAAACAGGGCTTGCAATAATTAATCCATCAGCTTCTTTTAGTTTTAAAGCTACTTCATTTACTAAATCATTAAAAACACACTTTCCGGTTTCATAACATTTATAACAAGCAACACAACCGCGAATATCTTTATTTCCAATTTGTACAATTTCTGTTTCAATTTCTTCTTTATCAAATGTTTTTATAAGTTCATTAATTGCTATTGTTGTATTACCATCAATTCTAGGACTTCCATTAATAATTAATACTTTCATTATTTCTCCTTTATTTTAAATAATCTTGTAACATTACTTTCAATTGAGTATCACAAAATTTTTTACCCCACTCGCTTGGAACAAATTTACCATCAGACATACACCAAGTGGTTGCTATTCCATATAATTCAACAACTATAATACTTGCCAATGTTTCAACAGGAGTTTTCTTTTTTAGATATCCTTTTTCGACAGAATAAATAAGTATTCGTTTTAGAACTTCTAAATCGTTTAAAAATTTGTTTTCTTTCACACCCGTGTTTCCACTATTAGGATTTAGAACATCACTTATCCAGCCTCGACAAACATTTATTCCATATTGTTCGAAACCCAAAATAAAAGTTGAAACATAATCTTCTAAATTAGACATAAAATCTTTTTTAGAATTAACAAATTTATCGTACAATCCATCAAATTGTTTAAAACCAATTTCGTATAAAATATCTTCTTTTCTTTTGAAATAGACATAAAATGTTCCTTTTGCAACACCTGCATATTGGGTGATTGAAGCAACATTTATTTTATCAAAGGGGTTTGTTTTTAATAATTCTTTTACTGAATCAATTAATTTTTGCCTAGTTATTTGTGCATTAACTTGCCTTTTGTTCATAAACTTATACCTAGACTAATAACAACATTTATAAAATAACAAAAACCAAATCTTTAGTCAATGACCTATGGTCATTTTAAAATTTTTCTTTTCTTCTTCTTCTGATTTATATATTTTATGCAAATGTTTATCCCATTCATACTTTTTCTTCCAATAAAAAATTGTCCTGCGCGAAATATCAAGTTGTAGAGCTATCTCATCAGGAGTAAGTTTTTCTTCTAAATATAATCTCTCTACTTCATCTGTAAGTGTTGTTCTAAATTCATTAACACTAGAATATTTGTATTGAGGCAAAAGTTTAGTATAATCTTCCGTTCCGTTTAGCATCGCAAACCAACGGTGAAAACTGCCGCGAGAGATTTTACCCAAAATCTCAAATAAGTGAGAATTTGAAGTGTTATGTAATTTCACAAAATCATAATCCGCTTGAAGTTTATTTTAAGATTGCTTTCTAAACTCAAGCCATTTATGAACCACATCAAGTCTTGCGAGTGCTATTTGTTTACAATTTTCGGGTGTGAAGTATATCATAATAAATTACCTCACACACATTCATCACTCACCTTTCGGAATAAATCAAGTCCTAAATCTCAATCTCAGAGACATTTTGATACATATCAAACTAAAAGATAAATTATTTTTGCACTTTATTGTACTTATTTACACTCGCTAAAAATCAAACACCAAGCGATATATACCCTGAAACAAGTTCAGGGGGACAAGTTTTTAGTGCAAAATAGTGCAAAATTTGTAACAAATGTGCAAGTATGGTCCGGCAAATCTCTATACTATAAATCTGCATTAAACTACCAACAACTCGGCATCATAGCCAACAAAAACGCATACAAATTGTCCTGAAAGGCTATAATCTCCTTTAGAACGTTTCAATCTTAAATTGTTTTTATACAATAAAAAAAGACCTCTTGCAAGGTCTTTTTTATCTGCTCCAGGCCAGACTTGAACTGGCACTGGGTTATACGCCCAATTGGATTTTAAGTCCAACGCGTCTACCGATTCCGCCACTGGAGCAAGAATTTTTATTTAATTGTCAAACACTCGCAGCGGACTCGGTAGAGGCGTCTACCTCCCTCTCCTCGAAAGATTATTAATCTTTCTCGTCGGCAGAGTGCCACTGGAGCAAGTTTTATTTAGTTGTCAAGTTCGTTTGTCAACTGCACCCCTGCGGGTAAATTCATACTATAACAAACATTTCAGAATGTCAAACGGAAAATTTATTTATGTACTCATCAAATTCTTCAACGCGTTTTGTCAAATCAGAAACCAGTAAAGATAAAGAATCTCTCAAGGTTTCAAGATTAGCACAAGAACTGCGCCCTAATAAACCGTTTCTCACATTTGCAAACACTAGCTTCTGAAAACACACAATCGCGTCATATACATCTAAATCAATTATATTATTAACTTTCGCCAAATATATAAAAAGTTCAGCTATAGCAGTCTTCATTGCCATGTATTTTTTCATCAGCATAAATCCTTGCACTTGGCGCAACTTATCCAATATCGTAATGTATATCTCTACAATTTTTTGTTTTTTCAAAAGCAAATAATTTTTAAAATATTCAAGTGTCTGTTTGTAACCGTTATCTATAATCGCTTGACGCTTTTCTGTCGGATAATTAAAATCCACAACTACAACATTTCCGGTATCAATTTCCAAATAATCGTACCTATCACGACAACCGTATATGCTTTTTATAAAGGAAGTTTCTGTTGAGGTCATACAAGAATACATCCCGTTTACATACTCTATCGGACTTTGATCAGAACCCGAAAAAGTCCCTTCAAGTCTAATTTCAAGAATTCGGCAAGGTGAATTTTGGATATTCTTGGATAATGCCCACATTGGTCGACCTTTCATCAAATCCCCGTCTACCAAAAGTTTATCCTCCAAAGTTACTGCCCTCATTAAGCCCGGCATGCAACAGGAAATTCTGACAGCCATTGCTATTTCAAAATCCGGAGTTTCAAAATTTGAAAATTCCTTACATGAAAAATCTTTCATATTGGTTGTTATTATTACAAGATTTTTATTTATATCCCTAAATGTTACGGGTTTACATTGACCCTTGAGATACGCTTCACCATAAAATTTTCTTTCAATTAAATCTCTTATCCACTCTAAAAAAACTTCACCTTTGCTCAGTGCAAACTTTTGATTAAAACCTAAAGAAATATCTCTAAATAATTCAAAATTGACAGACAAAAACACATCCGCCAACTCGTCAGAATTATAACCCACAGCATATAAAGCTGCAACCAATGATCCTACAGACGAGCCTGCCAACGAAGATATTTCTATATTCAAAGACTCCAAAGCTCTGATTACTCCGGCATGTGCAGCTCCGCGAATTGCTCCGCCGCCAAAAAGACAAGTGTATTTAAAACTGTTATGCTCTCTCATAGAATAATTTTAACATAAAAAAAGGATTAACCATTACCCGATTAATCCTTTTATTGGTTATACTCCTTTTTTATTTATGCTGCCAAACCTTTAATCTCTCTGATTAAATATTGAGCAACCCATTCAAAATCTTTATTTTCATTTGCAGCTTGTTGTAAATACTTAACAGAAACATCACCTAAGCGAATAAGCGTCATAGCCACAACACCTCTTTTAATTCCTCTTACAACCTGTAATTGGTCTACCAATTGAGGAACAACTGAAGTACCGATGCTTACTAATTCATTTTCAATTTTATTTTTTGTAACGTTATCTGCATTTTCTAATTCTGAAAGAATGTCATTTACTGATTGCATATTATTTTCTCCATATAAATCTCATTTACATAATCATTATAAATTAAAAAATAGGCAAATCCGATTTTCCTTACATAATCTTTATATCTTTATTAAAATATTAATATTTTCTTTACTTAAACGGTTATTTCTTTCAATGATTCGATATATCTAACAGCATAAACTGCCGCTATAGCCCCATCAGAAGCTGCTGTTATAACTTGTCTTAATGGTGTTACTCTAACATCACCGACCGCATAAACACCATCAACAGATGTTTTCATTGTTTCATCAGTCATAATAAAACCTAATTTATCCTGAGATATCTGCCCCGAAAAACCCTCAACATTAGGACAAATACCTATATACGGAAAAATCCCGTCAACTGAAAGTTCTGCAAATTCACCTGTTTTCATGTTTTCAAGAGTTAGTGAGCTAACAGTATCCTGACCTTTAATTTCTCTGACACAACTATTCCATATCATTTCAATTTTATCATTATTAAATGCTCGTTGTTGAATAATTTTATCAGCTCGCAATTCATCTCGTCTATGAACAATATAAACTTTTGATGCAAATTTTGTAAGATAAATTGATTCTTCTACTGCAGAATTACCGCCACCAACAACCGCAACAACTTTATCTTTATAAAACGCAGCATCACAAACTGCACAATAACTTACACCACGTCCTAAAAACTCTAGCTCTCCGGCAATACCTAGCTTCATAGGACTTGCACCTGTTGCTATAATAATTGATTTTGCATGAAATTCGATATCATTTGTTAAAATAACTTTCGGATTTGAAACCAAATCAATTCTTTTAATTTCTTGCATAGCGAATTTTTGAATTCCGAATTTGTCGGCATGTTCTTCAAATTTTTCCATCAATTCATACCCGCCGATTTTAGAATAACCCGGATAATTTTCTAAATCCAAATAATTTGATGGCTGACCGCCAAGCATATTTATATCAACGATTGCGGTCGAGACATTACCTCTTGCGGCGTACATGCCAGCAGATAATCCGGCAGGTCCGCCTCCTAAAATTACTACATCAAATTCTTTTACTTGCATAATATAAACCCTCTCCTATTCCGAAAGTTTTTCACCCGTTATTTTATATTTTGCATTTTCGGTTTTAATAATTTCACCTGTCACATCAGAAACAGTTTTTAGTTCCAGTTCGTCCGAGCCGATAAAACTATCACCTGAAATTGTTATACTCACAGTATCAGTAAGCAATTTATTATTATACCTACCATTTTTT
>CAMGGL010000103.1 GCA_946055575.1 uncultured Candidatus Melainabacteria bacterium | reverse complement strand
TATTGTTTCATGGGTTTCTATGTGCGTAAAAACACTTTTTGCATCCATCAATATATCCAATAAGTCTAAATAGGTATTACACTTCTTTTTTGTAATGTTTTCATTTTTCCAACTATCTAATGCTTTCCAAGCAAAATATGCCATAAAACTTGTTGCTATCATCATTATAAAAGTTGATATTGCTGTAATACCGTTAAATAATGTATCCCATTCCATTACGCCACCTCATCATTAAATAATTCTCTTTCAAGTTCACGAATTGCTTCTTCATACTTATCTTTTCCGCCAAATTCTTTAATAATTTCAACAGGTGTACCGAACTTATCAAACGGTTGGAAGTTTAAAATACTGCGGTTTTCAATTTCCACAATCCCGTCATCTGCAAATTTATCTATTATGGCATTTAAGATTGCTCTTGCTTTTTCAGAATACTTAGCAAAATAATTACGTTTTTTAACGTTTTCCGCTCTTTCTTTTCTTGATAATGGTGGCATATCAAAGGTTACATGGCAGATTAAATCAAAAATACTAAGGTCTTTACCTGTCTTTTGCTTAACTTCTTCCGCTAATTCACTGAACATTATACCCTGTTCTTCAAGTTCTTTTATTATTGCAGTCTTTTTATCAGATTCAGACCATTTTTTAATAAAGTCATTAAGGGTTGCAAATTGAGCCTTTAAGTTTTTTTTTGTAAAGTCAATCAGGCTTTCCGTAATAAGTTTTCCGTCATTACCGTAATATTGAACACGTTCGCCAACTTGAATAACTTCGACACCATTTACATAGAATTTTCTTGTCGGGTTTTCAATTTCCGTTATATCAATATCGGGTGGAAGTTCAACAACTGTCTCGTCATCTGGTAGTTCATCTATTAATTGCTCGACTTCAACTTGCGTTTGTTTATCATCTGCAAGTTCGTCACCGTCTTTAACTTCTTTTATCTGAACAGGTTCTCCGTCAAAGTCTTTATCTTCAAAAAGTCTTGTAACACCTCTGAAATCAAGAATAGTAAAATACCATTTACCGTAATCAGGTCTTAAACGAGTTCCGCGACCGATAATCTGTTTAAATTCTGTCATTGAATTTATGTTGCTATCAAGAACAATGAGTTTACAAGTTTTAGCATCAACACCTGTTGTCATTAGTTTTGAAGTCGTTGCAATTACAGGATAGGTAGACTCAGGATCGATAAAATTATCCAACTCTCTTTTCCCGTCTTCATTATCACCCGTAATCTGCATTATGTATTTAGAATTTTCTGAAACCATATCAGGATTTTCATTAACAAGAGCCTGTCTCATCCTGTTTGCATGGTCTATATCAACACAGAAAACAATAGTTTTATCGTATCGGTTATTCTTTTTAAGGTATTGAGTAATTCGTTTTGCAACAAGTTCACATCTCTCATCAACTACAATCCGTCTATCAAAATCCTTTACGTTAAATTCTTCGTTTGGAACAACGTTACCGTATTTATCAATAGTTCCCTCTTTTAATTTCAAGCCGTCAAGGTCTATGTTGATAAGTGGTCTAATTACCTTATAAGGTGCAAGAAAACCATCCTCGATACCCTGTTTTAAAGAGTATGTATAAATCGGTTCACCAAAATATTCAATATTTGAAACATCTTTTGTTTCTTTTGGTGTGGCAGTTAAGCCTAAATGAGTAGCGGAACTAAAGTATTTAAGTACATCTTTCCAAGCTGAATCTTCTTTTGCACTACCTCTGTGGCACTCATCTATAACAACTAAATCAAAGAAATCAGGGGAGAATTGTTTATAAGCATCTTTATCTTCATCGTTACCTGTTAAACCTTGATACAACGCAAGATAAATTTCATAGGATTTATCAATTTGTCGTTTTGTAATCTTCGTCATCTTATCGCCAAACGGAGCAAAATCTTGACTTTTTGTTTGGTCAACTAAAATGTTTCTATCCGCTAAAAACAGGATTCTTTTCTTCTTTTTGGCTTTCCATAATCTCCAAATAATCTGAAAAGCTGTGTACGTTTTGCCCGTGCCTGTTGCCATAACAAGAAGAACTCTATCTTGTCCTTTGGCAACGGCTTCAACAGCTCTATTTATTGCAATTCGTTGATAATATCTTGGTTCTTTACCGTTTGCGTCTTTATGGTAACTTTGAGTAAATACTTCTTCGACTTCAGGTTCTTCTATACCTTTAAACTTTTTATATTTTTCCCATAGTGTTTTAGGTGTTGGGAACTGGTCTAACGTTAATTCGGTTTCTTTCTTACCTAAATCAACAGTTCTGTCGTGGAATAAAAAAGCATCTCCATTTGAAGTAAAAACAAAAGGAATATCAAGGGTTTCAGCATAACCAATTGCCTGTTGCATGCCCGCACCTACTGAATGATTATTATCCTTTGCTTCAACTACTGCTATCGGAATATTATTTTTATAATAAAGGATATAATCAGCACGTTTCTGTTTCCCACGAGAAACGAGTTTGCCCCTTACGATAACTTTACCTGCCGTAAACGAAACCTCTTCACGAATTTGTAAAAGTTTATCCCAACCGGCTTTTTCTATTGCAGGTGTGATAAATTTTGTACATATATCTCGTTCTGATAAATCTTTTTTATTCATGAAGACCTCGCAACTTTTGAATTAATTGTATCATGAAAATTTACAGAGATTATTTAGAACAATTTTATGTAATTTATTATTATAATATTGAATTTTTACAAATAAAAATTCATATAACTCTCATCAATAATATCTTGTTCTATGCCGATGTAGCGGAGGGTGATGGCGGAGTATGAATGGTTGAAAATCTTCTGCAGAAGTTCGATATTATCAAATTGTTTGTAGTGGTGGTAGCCAAATGTTTTCCTTAGCGAATGTGTTCCGATTTTGTCCTGAAGATTTAATGTCTTTGCAGCCTTATTTAAAATCCGGTACGCCTGGTTTCTATCAAGCCTGTTTCCTTGTTGCGTAATAAATAGCGGCTCATCTTCCGGACGGTCTTTTACAAAATCTTCAAGCACAACCTTTAGTTCTGGATTTAACGGAAAACGCTTGTTTTTCTTCGTCTTTTTCTCTTTAATTTCGACAAAATATCTACCCTTAACATCTCCTACATCAAGTTTCAAAATATCAGAAATCCTCAAGCCACAATTTATCCCGAAAATAAAAAGCACAAGATCGCGCTTTTTGCGTTTCAAGACCGCCTTCATTTTCTCAATATCCTCTCTATTCCTTATCGGTTGGACAATATTCATACTCCCTCCTATATCCCAAAATAGTCTACCCCCAAGTTATATCTCACGAAAAACTCAAAATCCTTACTATATCTTTCGCCCGTAATGAGTTTTGAAACGTAGCTTTCTGTCATTTTGAGTCGTTTTGCAAGCTTCTTTTGCGTAAATTCTTTTTGCCGCAAAGCGAACCGAATCGCAAGTTCCCGCCTGTATAAAAACACGCTTTTAGTCTTTGCCAAATTTTCATCGGCACGTTGCTTAATATAATCAATGCTTTGTAGCTCTTTTTTCTTCATAAAACCTCCGAAATTCTCTGGGGAAACACATCTAAGCCTGCCAGCAGGCTTTTGTTCGGCGCCGTAAGTGAGCAAAAACAAGTTTTTCTCGTTTACGGCTTTCTCACAATAACTCTGTTTCCAAGAAACATCAAGTCCCAATTTATACTCGCTCGCATTAAACGGGTACCGCCTACGGCTTTCACCCTCTGCTCGCTCGATTTGTGTCTGAATGATACAAAAGGGGTAAATATTAGTCGGAAACAGTTCCAATTTAAGGCCGGAAGAGTGATAGATGTGATATGCGTAAGCCGGTGCAAAGCACTACGATAGCGACGTAGGATAATTGAGCCTATGAGCCGACTTAGGCGAATACAGGCGAAATACCCACAGGAGCCATGATGAACAACAAAGACAAATACATTACAATTCAGGAATTAGCAGATCTCAAAGGCGTGAGCACTCGGGCAATCAGGATGTCGCGAGATAAATATGTCACCAGAGAAATCATTGTCAGAGGCGGAAAAAGTTTTGAGATTTTGTTATCAAGTATTGAGCCTGAATTAGAGGAAAAGTATTTTAACCAAAAGACACAAATAACTTCGGATTCTACGGTTTTAATTCCTGTTATGCAATCGAAAAATTTGCCGACCAAAGTGAACGAGATTGCTTTGGCACGTTTGGATTTACTCCGCGAATGGCAAAAATACAGAAAACATCACCCTGGGGGTAAAACCCGTGCCGGAATTGAGTTTATTGAAAGCTACAATACCGGCATGTTGTATCCGCATATTTTTAAGGTGCTCGGCAAAACTTCAATCGGCTCGGTTGAACGTTGGAAACGCAAGCTCGGAAACACGACAGATTATCATTTATTGCTGCCAAAATACGAGTATGCAACTGAGTTTCGCACGTCATTGACCGATTATGAAAAACAGGTGTTTTTGAAAATTTTGCTGCACCCGAACAAGTTTTGTGTTGGGAAAGCCATTTCGATAACTAAGCATATTTTGTCAAAAGAGGGGCCTATAAATGTTCAGGATGTGACATTTCGCCGTTATGCGAATTGGTTTCGGGATAACCATTATGACATTTGGACGTTGGCACGGGACGGAGAAAAAGCATTAAAAGACAATGTTGAACCTTACATCTTGCGTGATATTTCAAAACTTGAGGTCGGGGATGTGCTTGTGGCAGATGGGCATAAGCTCTCGTTTTTGGTACAAAATCCGTTTACAGGGAAACCTACAAGAGCGACATTAATCGGCTTTTTGGATTGGAAATCGACTGCACTTGTTGGGTATGAAATTATGCTTGAAGAAAACACTCAAAGCATCGCATCGGCTCTACGTAACGCAATAATCAACTTGCAAAATATCCCGAAAATTGTTTATCAGGATAACGGCAGAGCGTTTAAGGCGAAGTATTTTATAAATACAGATTTTAAGGAAACAGGATTTGAGGGGATTTATGCTCGGCTCGGGATTAAGACGGTTTTTGCACGTCCGTATAACGCAAGAGCCAAAGTTATTGAGCGGTTTTTCAAAGAATTTCAGGAAAGTTTTGAAAAGCTTTTGCCGACATATTCGGGTTCAAATATTGAAAATAAACCCGCACATTTTAAGCGGAACGAGAAGTTTCATCAACAATATTTCAAGCCGAATTATTACCCAACGATTGATGAGATCAAAAGGCTGGTCGATAAGTGGCTTGAATTTAAGAACACTCAACCTTGCCCGAATGATAAGAATCACACGATTGCAGAAGTTTTTGAAAACCGCGCGAAAATCAAAATTGACACGGCTCGGCTCGACGATTTGATGATGACAGCGGATATAAAGACGATTTATCAAAACGGTATTAGGTTTCTCGGGACTTTTTATTATTCCGATAAACTATATGGGCTCAAAACTCAGGTTATAATTCGTTATTCGCTTTTTGATTTATCTGAAATTAAAGTTTACACGGTCAAAAATCAGTTTTTGTGTACCGCAAAACGTGTAACAAAAGCTCATCCGATGGCTTATCATCTTGGCGATATCAAAGACGTGGAGGATTTGAAACAAAAAATTCAAAAGCAAAAACGGCTTAAAAATAAGACGATTAAAGAGTTACAGAAGTTCTTGCCGAATGTGGATTTGAAATTTATTGAACAGGATATTGAAGAAGATGTTCAAGAGGTGATTGAGGTTAAACCGGTAAAAACTAAAAAGCCAACACCGAGAGAAGTGCAGATGAACGCGCCTGTGTTTTTGAATAAGTATGAAAAGTTTGAATGGCTTATGAAAAACGGTTGTACGAATGCTGACGATCGAGCATGGCTTACGGAATACAGGCAAAGTGAGGAATATCGAGGTCTTTATGAAACGTAAATTCGTGATAACGCAGAATGTAAAACGATTTGTGGATTTGATGGATACGCTCAAAAATGCGCCTGCGAATCTGCCGAAGATGGCGTTAGTTTATGGCGATTTCGGACTCGGGAAGTCGCAGACGATTATGTGGTGGGTTACGAATAACGATGCGATTTATGTGCGTTGCAACCACAAAATGTCTGCGCGTTGGCTTTTGACCGAGATTGTTGAGGAGCTTGATGACGTGCCGACATACCTGACTTCGCTTTTATTCAAGCAAATTGAGGATAAGCTGCGTGAGCGGCCGAAGGTTTTGGTGGTGGATGAGGTGGATTTTCTTTTGAATAACTCGTCTGCGATTGAGATTGTACGCGATTTGCACGACAAAATCGGAATTCCCGTTGTACTTGTCGGAATGAGCCTTGCGGAAGCAAAACTCAAACGACATAAGCATATTTATGACAGGCTTTTGGGTGTATTAAAGTTTGAAACATTTAATAAAGATGATGTGGCCAAAATCGTGACAGAGATTTCTGAAGTCGAATTTGAGCCTGATGCGCTTGAACTTGCTTGTACGAAATTTAATCAGTTCAGGCAGATTGTGAAATTTTTAAATAAAGTCGAAAACGTTGCCGAGATGAACAATTTGAAAACGATTACACTGCCGGTTTTGGAGGGAATATTGAATGAAAAATAAGATTTTGAAACTCGCGAAAAGACTCGAAACATTCAAACTTGAAGATGTTGAATCGATAATGGGGGAAGGGATAGAAGACGTTTTACAAGAACTCGTTGAGGACGGGCAGTTGAATTTGGTTGGTGAAATATATTCATATAAAGCTGAGCAAAATTTACAACTGCCTTTTTGTTTCAAGTTTCACTCACAGGAAAAAATTGAGATGATAACGAAGTGTTTTTGTGCCGGGGTGAAGTCGAAACAGGCGAGTTTTCTTTTGGATATCGGGGATGCGACGATGCAGAATTTTTATAAACATTTTCGGCAGATGATTTATGAACGGCAATTGAACGCCCTTAAAACGTACTTTGAACAAAAGCCGAAAACTGCCAAGATGCGTAGGTTTTACGATATACCTGTTTATTTTTATCTGTATG
>CAMGGL010000102.1 GCA_946055575.1 uncultured Candidatus Melainabacteria bacterium | reverse complement strand
AACGTAAAATACTTCGTCTTTACCTATATCTCGGTAGGTAGGTGTAATTTGTCTGATATATTCAGGTGTATATTTTGCAGGATACTGGTTAGGTACGGTCATTTCCGGCATTGTTGCTGAAAACGCACTACCCTGTGTCGCTAAAAAAATGGCATATATGTTTATCAATAATCGTTTTAATTTGTTCTTAACTTCCATAATCTCTCTCCACTCAAATCTTATATCAAGTATTATATTTATGTTTTTAGTGAAATCAATTAATTTTTACATAAATTAACTATTTATGTTTTCGATTAAGTTTCACAAGTTCAGAATATAAGAATTTGTATTCACTTGAGTTATCAATACTTTGTGCTTCTGCAATATATTCAAGTGCGGTTTTGTAATCACCTTTAGTTTTATAAATTTCACTCATTTTTTTATAATATTCCGGATTGTTTAAATCATAGAGAATTGCTCTTTTTAAACATTCAACGGCTTCTTCAATATCGTTTTCACTTTCTCTTGCGAGAGCCAGATAATAATATCCTTCCGAACAATTGATATCAAGCGAAATCGCATCTTGAGCAAAATCTTTTGTGAGGTTGTTATCCTCCAATAAATACGCCGTTTTAGCACCGAGAATGTCTCCTGCAATATAATTAGGATTGATTTCTAAAATTTTATTGGCAATATTTAAAGCCTCTTGATAATTCTTTTCTTTGATGTATATTTCACCAAGATTAGTCAGGTAATTCAAGTTATCCGGGTTCTTTTCAATAACTTCCGAAATCAAATCCTCAGCTTTATTAAATATATTTAATTCCGTATAAATTTTGCTTAACGTAATCTTTGTGAAATCATCGGTTATTCCTTTTTGAAGATTGTCTTCAAGTATTTTTTGAGCGCCGATAAAATCATTATCTTTTGCCAGCAATAATGCGTTTAAAACTCTTGCCTGAGTATGGTTTTGATTGTTTTCAAGTATTGCAGAAATTTCTTTTTTTGCTTTTGTATAATCTTTTTGGTCGTAGTACAAATAAGCAAGCGAATACCTGAAATCGAGATTTTCAGGCTCTATGTAGAGTGCTTTTAAGTAAGCTTTTTGAGCTTCATCTGCCCAGCCGTTATAAAAATACGCATTCCCAAGATTGTAGCAGTATCTTGCATTATTATTATCAATATTTATTGCTTTAGAAAAATTTTTTATTGCGTCGATAAATTTCATATTCTCTAAATCAAATAGTCCCAAATAATTTAAAATCTCGGGATTTTGAGAGTTTTTACCTATTTGATTAAAGATTTCGTAAGCTCCATTAAAATCATTTTCGTCAAATTTAATTCTGCCAATTAATAAAAGCGTATTTTCATCATCTTTATCACATATATTCAACAGGTCTTTAGCTTTTTCTTTTTCACCATTTTTGTAATATGCATTAGCACATTCGATTTTTACATCTTGAGTGAAAAATTCGGATTGTGTGTATTGTTCAATCTCACAAAAAAGTTTTAATTGAATAAGTATTTTTATCAGATTTGTAAGATTTTCTGCATTTTGTTGTGCATTGTATAATTTTTTTGCAAAATTTAATGCTTCGTTCCAGTTTTCTTGACGTTGATATATTTTCCCGGCAATTGTCAGGCATTGAGCGTGTTCAGGGCTGATTTGAAGTACCTTTTCCAAATATTGTAGAGATCTGGAATAGTTGTTCAAAAGAAAATACAACTCTCCGATTTGAGATAAAATTTCCACGTTGTCGTTTTCCAGCTCCAATGCTTTATATAACATTTCGATAGCCGGTTTATATAGCTTTTTATCTTTTAAGTCAAATGCCTGTTTTATATATTCAATACATTCTGTGTTTTCCATAAAAATAATCCGTTTCTATTCTTCAACTACTTCTTGCGGAATATAAATCTTTCCGTCAGGTTCTTTTTGTTGTTCTTTTTTATTTTTTGACAATGAAAAGTTTTTCAAATCCCACTTCTTCTTTGTTTTTTTAGGTTCTTCAACTTTTTTGTTTATTATAATCAAAACTTCATCTTCGCCTGCCATTTTTAAATTGTTTCTTGCAATTCCTTCCAAGCTGTTATCTGATGTAATTAGTTTTTTTTCGGCTTTAAGTTCTTGATTATGTGATTTTGTACTTTTTAGGAGATTTTCAAGTGTTACTTTTTTCCCTTGATAAGCAATGATTTTGCTTATATTAACAATGGTTCCGTGACCTATTTCAATCAAACAGAAGATTAAAACAATTGTCAAAAATGAATAATAGAAACCGGTTTTTCTACTGTGACGTTTCCTTTTTTTATTCTTTTTTGTCGTTTTAATGTTGTCTTTTTCGGATTGTTCCATTTTTTCTCCCTAACTAGTTAATTATACCCGAAATTTATATGTTTAACAATAATATTTACAATTTGAAGTTTGTTGAAAATTTGACCTGATTTTTTAATAGTGAGTTTGTGTCATCGTAGGTGGCATTTGCTCCAATCTCAAATCTTAGTCGGTCAGGGTCTTTGCTGCCAAACGGATTTATTGAAAGTATAACTTCTGCTTTTTTTCGGTTTCTTGTAATATCTGCCGATAAAATCTCTTTTAATGTAAAGTATTGATTTAACTTTAATTCCGGTGAGAAATAAAAGTTGTCGTTATAGTTGTTATTGGTTGAATTTACTGTTTTTGCGTAAGCTGTACTTATTGCAAAATATTTGTTTTCATATCTTGAAAAAATACCTGTTGATTGTTCAAGTTCGGCAAAATCAATCCCTTGATTAAAAGTTGTACCTGCGGAAAAGCCGCCTTTTTTTCTGTAATTTGTACTTGATAAAGGTGCGATACTGTATTCAATGTTGTTAAATTTAGAATATTTCGAAGTTGTTGAATATGCCGGAATCTCGCGGGTCGCCGTATATTTTGACCCTTTTATTTTACCGGGAAGTTTTATATTTAACGCTTGGAAATCTTTGATATCGTCTTCTAAAGATATCGTATCTGCTTCGTATTCATCGTAAACTGCATAACCTTTTAAAACATCGCTATACATATCATCAATTTCGTATTCTGAGGATATTATTGAACTGTCATCGTCATCGCTTTCATCGGTTGTTTCCGTTTTTTTTGATGTGTCGGCTGTGATGTCGTCGCTTGTAATGTCCTGTTCTTCATTATCTTGCGGAATTTCATCTTCAGGTTGCAGCATTTCATTTTTATCTTCATCAGGTATATGATAGATAAAAGTTTTAACAGAATCTTGCTCAACACTATCTGCCGGATTTGATTTTACTTGGCAGGGTAAGTTTAGCATGAATAGTAATAACAATATAAAACCGGCTCTTTTCATAATGACAGTTTACTACATTTTTTGTTCGATAGCAACAGATTTTTTTATGAAATTTGTAATACTTGACAAAGGAATTTTTATGTGATAATATGTGTGTGGGGTAAATGTATATTTATAAGTCTTATCATTTGATGAGACTTTCTTTTTTGCTTGCGTATGTTTAGTCGTTTTTTTAGTCTCACGTTGACTTTTGAATATTTTTCATTAGAAACATGTCAGGCTCGTATATTTGTATGATTTTTCTCAAAAATATTGAGGAAAGTTTATAAATGTTCGACAATATTAATAATGTAACATGCGGAAGGTAGTATTATGAGAATAAACAGCGGAATACAATATGACGATAGCGGTTTAACGGCATCAATACGTGCGATGCACTTGGATAGTGAAATTATTGGTATTACAAATGAAAATATCAGCGGTTTTGATAAGGTAGGGTATCAGCGTAAAGAGGCTGTTGTATCTTCATTTACGGAATATTTGGGAGTGCATGGTCTTTCCACTACTCGAGATGACAAAGTCGGGCGTATTGCACAATCTGCAAATCCGCTTGATATCGCATTGGCGAACAAAGGTTATTTTCAGATAAAAACATCAAACGGTATAAAACTTACTCGTGACGGACGTTTTCAAATCGGTAAAGATGGAACATTGTTAACATTAGAAAATGCTCAAGTGTTATCAAGTGCGGGAGTGCCAATAAAATTCCCTTTTATTCCTCAGGATTTGAAACAGATAAAAGTTGATATGACAGGAAAAATTACTATGTTTAATCCGGAAACTCATAAATTAACAAAAATCGGACAAATTGGAGTTGTAGACAGTAACGGGATTACAGTAATGGATCCGAATGTTAAACAAGGGTACAATGAATATTCAAACGTGGCATTGCAGCAGGAATTTATGACAATAATGCCGTATATTAAGAATTTTGATGCGAACAGACAAATGTTTATGCTGCAAAATTCTGTGTTAGGTAAAACAATTTCGCAGTTGAGTTCTGCGTCATAAAATGAGGTAAAAATCTATGGTTTATAACTTACAGGCAATAATGACAAAAGGCATAAATAATTCTCTTGTACAATTTGAAAAGTTTGGTCAAATTGCAGATAACCTGACAAATTTTCAAACAACAGGATATAAGGATGTGACTTTTGAACAGGTATTAAAAGAAGACGGATATGTAACAGGATCGGTCAGAACAAATTATACTCAAGGTTCTATAAGAATAACAAGTAACCCTTATGATGTTGCAATTGACGGTGCAGGATATATTCCTGTTGTTTCACCATCAGGAGAAGTACAATATACTCGAGATGGTGCGTTTAAACAAGGTAAAGACGGTTATTTGACAACTCGTGACGGCTGGATTGTCGGTGAGGGTATCCAAATTCCGACAAATTGTTTTAAATTTGAGATAAAACAAAACGGTGATGTTTTGGCTTATGATTCCAGAGGTGATAAGGCGAAAAAAGTCGGTACAATCCCTCTAATCAGGTTTGATAATCCTGCGGGAATGCAAAGAGCTGATATGAACAGGTTAAAACCAACTGATGATGCTGGGGAAGCAAGACTTGTTAAAAATCATGATTGTATCAAGCAATTCAATTTAGAGGCGTCAAATGTTAGTGTATTCCGTTCTGCAACAGATTTGTTGAGGTTGAATGCTTCAATGCTTGCAAGTATGCAGATGATAAAACTTGCAGATACTATGTACAACAAAGCGATAAATATAAGAGAGGCTTAATTAGAAAGGTAATAAAGTATGTTTACATCACTAGACAGTATGGGTAAAGTTTCATTAATGATGGATTTGATTTCTCAAAGACAAAGAGCGCTTGGGTCTAATTTGGCAAACGTCGATACTCCCGGTTATGTAAGACAAGATATAGACTTTGGTCAATATTTGAGTACAATGAATTCTCCGTTAGAAACTCGTCTGTCTGAAAAGTTGGGACCGTCCGGTATTGCTCCGGACCGTTCGGAAGAACCTATAAATGCTGCTAATGAACTTTTGAAAATTCAAGAAAACTCGATTTTTTATACAATGGCAACAAGAAGAATGTCAAATATAGTTACAGAAATGAAAACTGTGATAAATGTTGGTAAATAATTAAGGTGAGGTTTAAATTATGGGTATAATGGATTCAATGGATATAGGTGCAAAGGCGCTTCGAGTACACGGAAAGCGTATAGATATTCATGCACGAAATATCGCAAACCTCGATACCCCGAATTATGTAAGAAAAATTCCTGTATTGAATGCCGTAGATGATATGTCATTTCAGGGGTTGATGAATGTGATGAAAGAAGACGCTTTTGGTGTCGGTACATTACCTTATCTTCAAGGTGGGGTTACTTTTTCAGGGGTAGTTGAAGATCCGACATTAGGTCAGAAAATATACAAACCCGGACATCCTGATGCGGATGAAAACGGCTATATCAGAGCGTCAAATGTTAATGCAATGGTAGATATTGCGGATGCTTTGGTTGCACAAAGAGCTTATGAAGCTAACCTTGCACTTGTTAATATCTCAAAATCAATGGCACAAAGGGCTTTAGAAATAGGAAAATAGTTTTGTTCGGTAAAAACTTTTATGAAAACACCGTTGGATAGATACAGGAATAATTTTGCAATAGAATTTGCCAGAATAATGGGTAAATATTTACCAAGCTGGCAAAAAACGCAAAAAGAAAATATTAAAGCCTTGTACACATCTTGGATTTCTTTTTATATTTTTGCATTTCTATTAGGCTTTGTTCCGGGTAAACGTGAAACAGATTATTTTAATAACTTACACATTCATTTTTGGTTTGGGGTTTTTATTGTGTTTGTTATGATTATTACTGCTATTGGAATTGAAAATAAATCTTTTCAAAAATCAGTAAAAAAATCCTTGTTCGGAAAACTTTTGAAGGTTTTTTGTGACAATGTAATATATCCCGGTTCTGTAATAAACGGTAGAATTTACGATGATTCGGGGCTTTTGTCGAAGAAGTTTTCCTCAAGAGAAACTGATGATTGTTTTAGCGGTCGTTATAAAGATGTTCCGTTTCAAATAGAAGAAACAGAAATCTATAATGTAAAAACTGCCAAAAAGAAAAAAGACGAAGTTGTAACAACCTTATTCAAAGGTGTTGCGATGCGTTTTGTAATGGAGAAGAATATAAAAGCAAAAGTTCTGATTTATTCAAAGTCCTTGATGCGCAGAACTCCAAAAGGTTATGAAAAAGTGAATTTTGAATATGAAGAATTTAATAAAAAATATGATGTGTATGTAAAAGATTTGATAGGTGAGGCACAAATTGAAGTTAGGTATTTATTTAATACATTGGTTCTTGAACGCTTTATCCAGCTTCAGACCGCTTTTCGAGTTAAAAAACTTGAGTGTTCTGTCTGTGGAAAAGAAGTGTTATTTTTGTTGCACACCAACAAAGATTTGTTTGAGATGAATCATTTGTTTGGCAAAATAGATGATATTCGCCAGTATGAACGCTTGTTTAATGAGTTTTCATCTGTATTATCATTTATTGAAGTGCTAAATCTTTCAAGTAAAACCGGTTTGTAGATAAGACTTTTTGCTGTATACTACGGATATGAAAATCAATAAGTTTAGGAAGTATATAACTTGGAATATAATATCAATGATGGGATATTT
>CAMGGL010000101.1 GCA_946055575.1 uncultured Candidatus Melainabacteria bacterium | reverse complement strand
AAATAACAGCAAGTACAATTTACTCTACATTAGGAAATAACAGTTCAAAAGTTCCGCTGGCAATCAAAGATATTGCAAACAGTTGCGGTTTGACAGCAGCTTCATATATGTCGGGAGACAAAGCAGAGGGAAAAGACAGATTTATAGATGAATTTGGCACACAAGCCATTTGGTTATGGGGAATTCCTACATACCAAAAAATATTAGATTATACATTATTCAAACCTGCAAAAATTGACCCGAAAGTCGATGTAAGAATATTAAAAAATCCTGAAATTTTCGAGGCTGCAAAAGAATTTGCACCAACAAAATCCATTTTAGAAAGTCTTGAAAATGTCGGAAAACACCAAAAATTAGCTAAAAATTTAACTCTCGTTAAATTTGCAGCATCAACCTTACTGACAGCTTTGTCATATTTAGGTTTAACAAAATTCAGACACGATTATACAGAAAAACAAATCAAAAAAGACTATTACGCAAAACAAAATGCCCAAAAGAATACCGAAACCTTCACAGGACAATCTTTTGTAAATCCTGCATTTTCTGAAATGCACAAAGCTAAAAATCCGACCTTCACAGGGAAAATGGAGGACTTTATATTCGATCCGGTGAGAAATCTTATGATTGTTGACGGAATTATTACAGGCGAAAGGCTTACACATTCAAAAAATCCGCAGGATTTCTTTGGATACGTAATTAAAGAAGGCAGTTTCTGGACATTTATGTATTTTGCAGGTCCGCTTATTGCTAAGGCGCTTGAAAAAAATGCCGATAAAAAAGGAAAATCAATTGACCTTGATGCCAGAGTTATTTTTACAGACAAATTAAAAGATTCATTTAAAAACGGAACTCTAAAGTCACACCTTGCAGAATTTAAAGCGGCAGATACTTCTGACGTAAACATATATAAATTTGCCGTAAAACCTAATCAGAAAAACTTGGTAATCGAATTTGCTAAAAATTCAGATGTTATAGAACTCCTAAAAGGGACAAATGACGTCGATACAAGAAGATTTATTGATTTGGAAAACCTTAGAGGAGTAAGCCAAAAACTTGAAAAACTTCTTAATCAATACGAAAATTCAGGAGAAACATTGGATGAATTTTTCAAATCAGTCAGAAAACTTAAAAAAGGAGCTGTTTTGAAAAACATCGGAGCTTGTATCGGAGCATTAGGACTTCTTGCACCAAGCATTATGCTTTTATCCAGAAAATTCGGATTAGGCAAAGATTATCAAGTCAGAAAAGATATTGAGAAACAAATTTCAGCTTAATATAATACCTAAAATTATCTTAAGTTGACAATTTAAATATACAAAGTTAGAATTATAATTGTTATCGTTTAGGAAAGTATGAACTACTCAAAACAAAGAGAAAAAATTCTTGATGTACTCTCAAATAACGCTGTCCACCCGACAGCAGAATATTTGTTGGACTTGTTAAAAAAAGAACACGCAAATATCGGATATACAACACTTTACAGAAACTTAAACCAACTGGCTCAAGCAAGGATAATCAAAAAAATTGACGGACTTGAAAATTCCGCTCGTTTTGATCATAATACACACGAGCATTATCATTTTATATGCGAAAAATGCAACAGAGTTTTCGATATACCCAAAGGGGTAGCTCCGGATTTATTAAATAATACCCGTAAGGCTACGGGATTTGATATTACAAGTCATGATATAATATTTCATGGTGTGTGCCACGAATGTAAAAGAAAGGACAGTTAATTATGAAAAAATGGGTTTGTACAGTTTGCGGTTACGTATATGATCCGGCAGAAAATGATGGGGTAGCTTTCGAAGATTTACCGGAAGATTATACTTGCCCTCTATGCGCTGTAGGCAAAGATCAATTTGAACCTGAAGAATAGATTTCATAAGGATTTTAAACAAATAAAATATCGCAAGGAAAAAATTTCTTGCGATATTTTTATTAATATTTGTTAACATTTTAGTCAAATTGCGCAAATTAATAAAAAAAAATTTGTTTATAGACATGTAAGGTTAATGAATAGTGTGAAGGTGGTAAATTATGAGTTTGATTTCAGGTGTATCAAGATTAGTCAACTATACGACAAGAGCTGCAAAGGTTTCGCCGTATATCATTTTTGGAAACGGAGCTCATACATTAGTTAATGCAATGAAGAACGCTCCGGTAAAAGATGCCCTTAAAATTGGCGGAAAAGCAGTAGAAGCAGAAGTTCAAGCAACAAAAGCTCTACACGGCGGATTGCTTAAACACGCTTGGACAGCTTTAAAAACAACTCCTAGCGTAATTGCAAAAAGTACAAAAGCCGGCTACAGAGCAGCAAGTATTGCAGGAAAAGGTTTCTTTGGAAAACTTGCAGGCAGCGCAAAAGGTTTATTTAGAGGTATTGGTAAGAAAATGCCGTTAATAGGTAACCTGATGCTTATAGGTTTTGAACTTCCTAATATTATAACAGCAACAAAAGAACAAGGTATCGGCACAGGTGTTACAGAAACATTAAAAGCCGGTGCAAGACTGGGTGGTGCATCTATAGGTGCAGCTATCGGTACAGCAGTTTGTCCTGTTGTCGGTTCTTTAATCGGTTGGGTTGCAGGTGAATGGCTAACCAGTAAAATTGTTGGTAAATCATATACAGAGAAAAAAGCCGAAGAAGAAGCAAAACTTCAGGAAGAACTTGCTTTCCTACAACAAGAAGGAAAAACTCAAGTTCCGTTCACAGGCAATACTACCCAATTGAATACTGAAGCTATAAACAATGCTCCGTTAACTAATCCAAATAATCCTTATGGAATGTCATCAAATCCTTTCAGTATGATGGAAACCCCATATAATATGATGTCTAATCCTTATGCAAATGACATTATGATGCAAAATTTACAACTTGATATGATGGTATAAACAAATAAACTAACTCTATAAATTCTTTCTATCTCGGCGAAATTCAGCAATGCTAATTTCGCCTTTACATTTGTTTACATTTTATTAAACTTTGGCAATTTTTTCAAAAAAAAATACTTTATTAAAGTATAGGTTGGAAAGTTAATAAAGGAACGTAAAATGGGAATTATGTCGTATGCCGTACGCGGCGCAAAATTATTACCGGACTTGTTACTCGGAACAGGAGCTGATGTATTCGGCGCAGGAATGAGAGCAGCAGGAAAAGGTTCTTCTATTTGGACAAAAGTAAAAACAGGTGCAAAAACTTTAGAAAATGCAAATAAAGGAAGTAATTTCTTCAAACGCACATTCAAAGAACTTATCTCAACACCTAAAGATTTGTATCGTGGCGTAAAAAGCGGTGCAAGTATTGCAAAAACTGCAGGCAAAAGCGGTATCTGGGGTGGTATCAAAGGTTTTGGCAGCGCAATTGCTAAAAAAATGCCTATGATTGGCGCCGTTTTAACAGTAGCACTTGAAGCTCCAAACATTTATAAAGCATTTAAAGAAGGCGGAGTTAAAGAAGGAATGAAAGAAATCGGCGGAGCAGGAATTGAACTTGGCGCTATGGCTGCAGGCGCAGCTATCGGTTCCGCAATTTGTCCTGGTGTCGGAACATTAATCGGTGGTATTGCTGGTTCACTTATCGGTATGTTTGCAAGGGGTAAAACCTACTCTGAAAAACAAGCTGAAGCTCAAGAACAAGAAGGACAAGCTACTGTTCAATACACACCGGAAGAAATCCAAGCATTGAGAAATGTAGGATTAACAGATGAAGAAATTGCTCTTGCGCAACAAAACGGTTATACTATTCAAGATATTGCGGAAATATTGAATAGTCAAGCTCAACAAGCCGCTGAAGCAGAACAAGCTGCAACTCAACAAACCGAAACACAACCGGTTACTACAGATCCGGCATTGCAATATCCGGCATATCCATATATGCCAACCCCTTATCCTTATATGGATCCACTAAGCACATACAACCCGTTCATGATAAATCCATATATGATGAATATGAACACAATGTATCCATATAGCAATCCATACAGCAATCCTTTCAGTAATCCGCTCAACGGTCAAGCTCAAATGATGCCGAATTACACCAACGACATTATGATGCAGCAACTGTTTAACAATCAAGGTTACAACTTAAATACCTGTATGTAATATTAAGTGAAACTATTAAACATTAGGGCGCATTTTGTAAACAAAATGCGCCCGATATCTTTTTATACTCCACAAACGTGAAAATCTCTTTCTGAGATTGAAGCAGAACATTCAAACAACTGCGTAAGTAATTTTTCAATTACACTTTCGACAGTTTTTACTTCTTTTTGTAATGCATCATAACTTTCTTCTTTCACTTCTTTTAAAGCGTTGTCAAAAATTTCATCTTGGTACATAAATTATACTCCTATTTATCTTAACAAAATTATTTACGGCATTTTTTAATTAAAACTTTAATATTATTAAAGATTTTGTTACAAAATTTCATCTTTTGTAGTTGTTTAAACTCTTTTAAAGTAAAATATTACCATATTTGCAAGTGAGGAAGTATTGATGTTAAAGGATTTTGAATTAACAAGTTACAATTATTATTCCAACCGCAGGGATATGGAAATAATTTCAAACATTGTGGATAGTTTAAAAAAAATTTTGGAAGAAGATGCAAAACAACCGCAACCGTTATTCTTAAAAATTTCAGACAATTTAATTATGGAAATTGCCAGAAAAGTAGTTCAAGAAAAAAAACAGACATTTCTGATAGGGATTACGGGAGAAAGCGCATCCGGAAAAACAGTTTTTGTTGATAATACAATAAAAGCTTGTATCAAAGACCATACAAAAGGTATTTATACCGTTATAAGATGTGATGATTATTACAAAGACACCTCTAAAGAATTACAAGAAGCAGGAAGCTACGAAGCATTATTTAAAACAGGTTTTAGCTTTGACACACCGGATGCAATTGATTTAGACCTTATGAAAAGCCATTTAGTATCATTAAAAGAAGGTTTGACAATAAAATCCCCTCGATACAACTTTGTAACTTGCGAATCTTCACCTGACGGAGATGAAAAAACTCCGGCTAAAGTTATTTTGACAGAAGGTCTTTATGTTTTAAATGAAGGTGTACGAGATATCATGGATGTAAAAGTTTACGTATTTACACCGTTAGAAGTCATCAAAGAACGTTGGTATAAAAGAGCAAAAGAACGCGGAAAAACAGGAGAAGCAGCAGATTTACAATTCGCTGACGTCAACAAAACGGCTCAAGAATATATAAGACCAACTTACCAAATCTCAGATGCAGTTATTAACGGACTTGTAAGCCAAGAATATATCCAAGAAATAACCGACAAAATTTTCCGAGCACTAAAAGCTATTGAATATTAAAAAAATTATAAATGAGGAGCCGACAGTAAAACTGCCGGCTCCTTTCTACATGCGAAATTTCAAGCAATATTAAAAGGCTTTTTGACAACCTGCACAATTTGCAGGTGCTGCGTAAGGCATAACCTTGATGTACTCAACCGGCGCTGCACAACCTGTAACTTTTGCCTTTTTAATTTTAACCCCATGAAGTTTTTCACATTTTGTAAGTTTCGGCTTTTTACATTTTTCAACTTTTTGGCAGGCGCATTGACCGTTACGACCAAAATTTGTAAACGGATTTAAACTCTGCGCACGCTCATACGTCCAAGCGTAAGCCCCTTGAACAGGGATTGTCAAAAAAGCAAATAAAGCAATTGATGCAAATAAATTTTTCATACATTTCTCCTTTAGTTAATTTAGCTATAATAGCGAACTACATTATTATCTTATGAGTTTTAAATATTTTTACCATAACCTTTTGGAGAAACTGGATTGGATAAAAGTCTTAACCACAAAATTTAATCTTAAAAAACAGACCCAAAGAAATTTCTTTGAGTCTGTTTAAAATTATATGTTACAAGTCAAATTACTTAGCGATGCTTGCGTCTTCAAGTAAAATAACTCTAACTTCTTCGCCTTGTTTAGCGCTGTAGTTCAAGCCAGGAGTAACCAAACCTGTAATCAAACCAACACCAGCACCAACAGGAGTACCGATAGCGATACCTGTACCTACTTTGTCAGGATCAGGAATGAATGAGAATCCAACACCTGCACCTGTACCAACTGCAGCACCGCCGACAGTATACAATGCAACTTTACCTGCTGTCATCCAAGGACCTTCTTTTAAAGCATAGTC
Source organism: uncultured Candidatus Melainabacteria bacterium (assembly GCA_946055575.1). GTDB lineage: Bacteria > Cyanobacteriota > Vampirovibrionia > Gastranaerophilales > Gastranaerophilaceae > Zag111. The sequence goes on along the minus strand of CAMGGL010000101.1, from coordinate 1,050 downwards.
TTTATAGAAAGGTTTTGCATTCAAGTCAACAGTTTTACCGTCAGTAGTAACAACTTTGTTGATTTGAACGTATGCTCTTGCGTTTTTGTTGAACCATTGAGGATCTTTAATTTCAAGAACATTACCGTAGAATACTGAACCCGCAGGGAACAATAAAGTACCTTCTTCAGTTACGATATCAGCAGGGTTTGTAAATGTTACAGCATCACCTGCAGCATGTAATTTAGATTTGAATTGTTCACCAAAAGCAACTTCCAAAACGTTACCTTCTTTAACAACGTTTCTCAAGTTTGTAACGATAACTTCATTACAAGGAGCTTTCTTAGTAACATTTAAGTGTTCAGTTCCTAATACTGTTTCTTCTACATTCTTATATTGAGATTTAACAAGATCTAATCTTTGTCTTAATCTGTATAACAATACAGCAGCTTCAGCTCTTGTTAATTCGTCAGTAGGTCTTAATTCATTTTCATTCGGGTGATTTACATAAATACCATAAGACAAGGTTTTAGCGTAAACATGATTTGCCCATGCAGGAACTGCTGCAGCATCTGAGAATTTTGAAACGATATTAGAATCAACCGGAGATTCAATTGTAATGTGGCTGATTACTGATTGAGCTTCATCTCTTAATACTGCTCTGTTTGGTTTGAAAGTTCCATCCGGATAACCGTATACCAAACCTAATTGTTGAGATCTTGCAATCGGGGCATAAATATCTGATGATTTAGCTACATCAGAGAATTTTACTTTTGATTTTACTTCCAAGTTTTCATTACCTAAAACTTTTAATAAAGCTTTAACAAACTCAACTCTTGACATTTGACCTTCAGGATCAAAGTTAGCACCTGTTAAAGACATAACAGAGTCACCAACTACACTTGCGATTTCTGTTCTAGCCCAGTAATTGTCACTAACATCAGCAATACCTGCATAAGCAAACGCAGGGATAGCGTTAATAGTTAACATACCTGAAACCAGTAAACCTGCTAATAATTTCTTCATAGTCTTCCTCACTTTTCTTATTAGTAAAACTTTACCAAACCAATT
>CAMGGL010000100.1 GCA_946055575.1 uncultured Candidatus Melainabacteria bacterium | reverse complement strand
ATTTTTTATATCGTTTTTATAAAATTCTACTGCATTAAATGTTGCTTTTCGCAAAGTTTTAATATTAAGCCCTTCACAAACCGTATAAACAGGAACTATCCTTGCCATATTCAAATTACCGTCAGGATTATCTAAAAATTCGCCGCTCATAATCGAATATGTAGGCTTATCCATCGTTAATTGATTATTGTAAGTATTTAATTTTACGACACCGGAAACCATAATTCCCGAATCCTTTGGAAACTGACTTTTTATCCTTTCCAAAGTATAATGGTTTGATTTTGCATTAAAAAAGCTCAATTCAAACCGACCACTCTCATCTGCGATAATAACTTTTGTCACAGATAAATTATTACGAGTATTAAAAGAAGAAACAGATTTAATATAGCCAAAAACAGTTGTCGTCTGTCCTATTATTAAGTTTTTAATAAGAGTTCTGGATGAATAATCTATATGTTTTTTAGGAAAATACATCAATAAGTCTTGCGCGGTAAAAATACCTAATTTATTAAATTTATAAGCAACCTTCGGTCCTACACCTTTTATATACATAACATCAACTTCCGACGGATGTTTAAGTCTCTGTTGCTGCATTACTTTTTCTTCCTGCTGTTCATTTTTTTCCTGTTGAATTTCTGCCTTAATAGTTTTTATTAACTGTTCAATAGACTTTCTTCTTTCCGGAACAGAAGCATAAGGATAAACCTCAAAGGCTTCAATTAAAACAGCCCAGCGCGGATTTTTCTTTGATTTCTTATAATTCTTTTTTGCTTCGTCTTTTATAAAACTTGAAAACTTTTTTGTTTTGCCGTGAATATCTATATAGCGGTATTTTACCTCAATATCAATTGCAGCTTTAATTTTATCAAGATTTTCAATCATATATATACTCTAAAATAGACTTTGCTGAGAGCTTTTTACCATAGACTTATAACCAAGATGTCTGTAGGTTTCCGGAGAAACTTTCCGTCCTCGCGGAGTTCTTTGTAATAATCCCGCTTGGAGTAAAAAAGGTTCACAAACATCCTCAATTGTTCTGACATCTTCTCCGATGGCTGCAGCTATTGTTTCAATACCTACAGGTCCGCCATCATATTTATCAATAATGAGTTTTAATAAATTTCTATCGGTTGTATCCAAACCGTACTCATCAATTTTTAAGACATCAAGAGATTCATTTGCAATGTCTTCATTAATCTTTCCGTTATACTTTACAAGCGCAAAATCACTAACTCTTTTTACCAATCTATTGGCAATACGAGGAGTTCCTCTCGAACGTCGCGCAATAGCTCTGGCACCTTTTTCGTCAATTTCAATATTTAGAATTCCTGCAGTACGCTTTATGACTTTAGCAAGTTCATCTTCCGTATAAAATTCCAGTCGGTGAATAATCCCGAAACGGTCACGCAACGGTCCTGACAGTTCTCCGGCTTTTGTTGTCGCGCCAATCAATGTAAATTTTGGCAACGGCAAACGTAAAGTTTTTACGGTCTGACTTTTTCCTGTCGTCATATCAAGATAAAAATCCTCCATCGCTGGATAGAGAATTTCCTCTGCAACTTTATTTAGCCTGTGGATTTCGTCAATAAAAAGAATTTCGCCGCCTTGCAATGACATTAGAATCCCTATAATATCGCGCGGACGTTCTAATGCAGGAGCTGAAGTTATTTTTATTTCAACCCCCATTTCCTGAGCTATTACACCCGCCAATGTAGTTTTCCCAAGACCGGGAGGTCCGTAAAACAGCAAATGATCTAACGGCTGTTCTCTTTTTTTTGCAGCTTCAATTGTAATTTTTATTGTTTCTTTTAAAGCCGATTGTCCTATATAATTTTCAAAGGACTTCGGCCTAATACAGTTTTCAAAATTTTTGTCAGGTTCAATTGATTCCGGCTTTATAACAGGATTTTTTTTATCCTTTATACTATTACTTTGAAAATCATTGTCATCAGAAACTATACTCATAATCCACCTTCTTTTGTTATAATAACACAGTCTGAAAGTTTTTTAAACATTTTTACAAAACAGAATAATATCATCTTTTTGAATTAGTCAAAAAAAACAGCGCTGTGTTATAATCCTTATATGGAATGTCCTAAATGCGGAGCTGAAATTGATAATAACGCAACGGTGTGTCCGAATTGCAAAAAGGTATTGAAAATTATTTGCCCGACTTGTAAAACGGTTAACACAAAAAATGTTTGCCGTAAATGCGGTGAAATTTTGGTTACAAAGTGTGCAAAATGCGGAAAAATAAACCTTACAAAAAACGGCAAATGTGTCAAATGCGGATTTCCTACATCAATAAGCGGGGTTATGGGAGAATCTAATGCTGAAACTTTTGCAGTTTTAAGAATAGACTTCCCTAATTCCGACATCGTTAAAGCTAAGCTTGGCTCTAACAAACTTTACCAAAAATTTCGAGCAAACTTGGATGCAATAATTCTTGGGTTCATATCATCTCTTAATATCAGAAGACAAATTATAAATAATGATATTTACATAATCAGATTTAATAAGGATTATACACTATCAGCATCTGCAAACTCTGCAATTCTTGCAACTATCGAGCTTTTGAATATTATTACCAAATTAAACGTAAAACTTTTAAAAAAAACAGGATGTGCACTCAGGTGTAACTTTACAATAATGGAAAAATCCGCCGAAAGTGACCCTAACGATATTGATACAAAATTTCATGCCAGTATGGTTTACCAAACAAAAGATAAAGCGATGAAAGCCCTTGATTCTTTTCAAGTCATTACTGACGAAACTTTCTACGAATTTTACAAAGATAACTATAAAATGAGTTCTCTCAACACAGAACTTGTAGCTGGGGAAATGAAAAGATTTTACGAAATGGACTTGAAAGATTTTGTAAATATCGGCGAGTTTTTACGAAATGAAGCTCAAAGTGAACGTGATAAAAATTCTGACGAAATAGAAGTTCCAAATTTTGTACAATCAGCACTTGAAGATCAATATAAAGTTACCCAAGAAGCTTTAAAAGAAGAAAATGACTTAACAGATGAAGACATTTATGACATTGAAATGATTAAGTTTGAAGAAATCAACTGTGCATTTTACAAAACCGAAAGTTTAAACACTCTTGATTGTGTTATTCAGACTTTGCAACAAGTACCAAAAGGAATTTGCGCACTAAAAGCATCCCCGATGTACCAGCCGTATACCTTGAAATTATTATCTGCAGTGGATGAACTTGGTATATATGAAAGTGTTATTCCCGTAACTTGTCACGATGAAATGAAATATACACCATATTCATTTTTTAGAGATTTAATCTCCTCAATTTTTGACTATACGATATCAGCAAAACTCTTTGACAGTAACGATTTTTCAATGTTCAATACAATCGATAATTCCGGACTTGTGAAAGATTTAATTAACTTAAATCAAAGAACAATGCAAAATATGGAACAAACAAGAGAAGAATATTTTAACGTCTTTTTACAAGTATTACAAGCTATTCCAAACACGTTAATTTATATAGAAAACTATGAAAAAATGGACGATAGTTCAATGTTTGTTCTTGAACAATTATTTGAACATTTTGAGGAGTTAAATATCAGTTATCTGATTTCATACGACAAGAAATTTTCATTACATAAACAAGCGCATTTCTTACTGTCCAGACCATATTATACGGAAGTGACGCTTGCACCAACCCCTTTTGAAATAATCGTTGAAGCAGACAAAGAGTTCTACCGTAACATAATGACGGATTTCTATTTCCAACGGATAGCCAAATACGCCTACGGAAGTACCCTTTTCTTAGATTTTGCAATTCAATACCTCTTAGAATCGGGAGTATATGAATATACCGAAGATTCAATAGTGATGGTAAATCCTAAAACAATAATAATTCCATCAGGCTTGGATAAACTTATTAAACGAAGACTAAACCTATTAAAAGACGATTCCTCTACAATAAAATTTTTAACAATGCTAACACTTTTAGGAACAAGAGTTGACGTACAAACAATAAACTCTTTGGGAATACCTGATTGGCAAAAAATTGCAGAAAATCTAGCTTCAATGGGCTATATTTATTCGTTTAATAACTGCATATATTTCTGTAATTATAACATTCTGAGAAAATGTTTACTTGAAATAATCTCTGATGAGGATTTGGAAAAAGTTTCAACTGAACTTTTTGACAACGTATTTACCGATAAAATGCCAAATTCTTCAAAAGCATACCTATATGACAAACAAGCACAAGGTCAAAAAGTAATTTCAGAATGGGAAAAACTTGCCAACATAAACCTATCAATGGGTGATTTTCCGTCTTACATAAATTGTTCTTCAAAAATTCAACAAGCTTTGGATAAATACTCAGAAAACTGGCCGGTTGAAGATTTAAACAAATATAAAACCGTTTTATACAACAATATTGCAAACAACATCTTTGAATACAACCCGGAAACAGCATCCGAACTTGCACAAAACGCTTTGGCATATCTAAAACAACAACAAAATCAAGAATTATATATCAATCTTTGTACAAAAATGATACAAGGAGCAATCGCTCACGGAAACTATATGTACGCACTTAATTTAACTCACGGCGTACTGTCATCATTTAACCAATCCTCAATTGACCCTGCAGCTGCAAATTTCAACCTGTATTTCTTACTAATGTCGATTATATACGTGAAAATATTGTTCAACATCGGAGCGTACGAAGATTGCCTCGATATCGGTTACAATGTATTAAATGTTTTAGATGATCAAAAAATAAACTCTATCAATTATACAATAGTTTCGCAAGAAGAATTTAAATATTTGGTAAGAGAATGTGTTGCATATATTGCAATTGTGGATGTTCTTACTATGAAAGAAGATGTCGGAGAATTTCTAAATATCTCAAAAAAACTTATCAGTTTTATTCCAAATGAATATTCTATATTTGTACAATTACAAAATTTACTCAAAGGTAAACCGACATCTCTAAATGCTGCAGCAGCAGAGAAAAATGAGTTCTCCGCAACTTTATATCACATAATAAACGCTTTTGTATCTTCCAAAAATTCACCTGAAGACTTTGCAAAAGAAATATATAAAGCAAAATTAATTGCAAGACACACAAGTCTTTTACAATTTGAATTATTCACGGATTTGATGATTGGATATGCCTATATTCAACTAAATTCATTCAAAAAAGCCTCCACAATGATATATAAAATTATCAAAGATGCAAAAGAAAAAGGTTTAAGCGCAATAGAACATATCGGCTGGTATGTAATGAGTATCCTGAATATCAAAGAGGGCAAGTTTGATATAGCTTACGGAGTATTAAACAATTCAAATATTACAATGGAAAAAACCGGTGTAATAAGTGAATTTTTATCTATGTTAAATAAAGTTAACATGTATAAAGTTTTAATGTGTATGAAACAAAACGAACAGGCGCAGATTTGTCTGAATCAAGCATCAGCCATTGTCCAAAAATACGGACTGAATTTTAATTTAAATATTGACATTAAAAAAATTCTGTTGGAAAATCCTAATAGAAGCGGAACAACTAATAATGTTTCAAATGAAATAAAAAGTTCTGTTCCAATCCAATCAGAGAGAGTGTCAGAGGGAAATTCAGAATTAAAAAACAACAATTCGGACGTAATAAATCCGGAGGAATTTTTCTCAGAATAAAGTGTAAGAAAGGGAATATATGAAGATTTTATTTGCATCAGCCGAAGTCGCACCGTTTTCAAAAGCAGGAGGGCTTGCAGATGTTGTCGGCAGCTTACCAAAAGAACTGGAAAAAGATGCTGAAATTGCAATTTTTACACCGCTTCACGGACTTATCGACAAAGAAAAATTCGGGATTAAAGAACTCGAAAACTCCGAAATGTGGCTGACATTCGGAAATCAACCGCACAAATTTAATCTTTATGTTACAAAACTTCCCGGCACAAATATTAATGTATTTTTTGTAAAAAATGATTGGTATTTTTCTTGTTTTAAAGAGGTTTACCCAAAATACTTGGATCCGAGATATGAACACGAAAGATATATATCTTTCTCTCTTGCAGTTATGGAATACGCAAAAGCGCTTAATTTCAGAGCCGATGTTATTCACGCAAACGATTGGCATACCGCAATGATACCAATGTATCTTCATTCAAATTACAAATTTGATGAATTTTGGTCAAACACAAAATGTGTTTTCGAAATTCACAATTTGGCTTATCAGGGTATTTGGTTTGAAGATGTAATAGATTTTGCAAATATGAGAAAAGATATTGTATACAATCAATGGGGTTGTGAGCATTACAACCGAGTAAACTGGATGAAAGGCGCAATACTTTATTCTGACAGAGTTGTTGCAGTATCTCCGACATATTCAAGAGAAATATTAGGTTCTGAATACGGTGAAAATATGGATTACACCCTAAGAGGAGTTCAGTACAAACTTAGAGGAATTGTGAACGGTATTGACTATCAGGTATTTGACCCTAAAAAAGATAAAAATATAGTAAAAAATTACGATGTAAAAACAATTGCAAACAAAGAAGAAAATAAAAAAGCCTTATGCAAGTTTTTCGGATTGGAATACAATCCAAATAGGCCATTAATCGGCTTTGTTTCAAGGCTTGTCGGCCAAAAAGGTATAGATTTAATTAGAGATATGCAATATGAATTGCAAAATCTTGATGCTGATTTCGTATTTATGGGAAGTGGTGATAAAGATTATGAAAACCTGTTTATTTGGTTGTCAAATAACACTAAAAACATCAGAACATACGTCGGATACGATGCAAAATTGGCAAATCTCGTATACGCAGGCTCAGACTTTTTCTTGATGCCGTCAAAATTTGAACCGTGCGGATTGAGTCAACTAATCGCAATGCACTATGGCTGTTTGCCAATAGTCAGAGCAACAGGCGGACTTGAAGATACCGTAACAGGTTATCCGCTTGACAACTCTACAGGATTTAAATTCTGGGCGTACAATGGCTGGGATATGCTAAACGCAATAAAATGCGCACTCTACGTTTACACGGATAAATACGTCTTAAATGCTATGCGCAAATCTGCAATGGAAGCAGATTTCTCTTGGAAACGTAGCGCTAAGCAATATCTTGATATGTACAAAGAAATTTGCGGGAAATAATTATAATCCTAATTTGTTGTTAAGTTTAAGGATGTCAACAATATCAAGTACAGAAATAATTTCATCCATCAATTGAACAAATGTTTCTT
>CAMGGL010000099.1 GCA_946055575.1 uncultured Candidatus Melainabacteria bacterium | reverse complement strand
TTCCTGTTTATACGGTTTGTGAAGGGCTTAATATTAAAACTTTGCGAAAAGCAATATTTAATGCAGTTGAACTTTATAAAAACGATATAAAAAATATTGTGCCTGATTTTATCAGAAATCGTTTGGGACTTATGGATAAACAGGATGCGGTTGAACAAATTCATTTTCCAAAAACGATGAATGATTTGGAACATGCAAGATTTTCATTAATTTTTGAAGAACTTTTTTTAATCCAGTTAAAATTAATCAGGCTGCGAGAAAACACGTTAAAAAATTTAAAATCTTATGCGTTAAAAGTTAAAAAAGACGGATTGGTCAGACGTTTTATAGATAATTTGCCGTTTGAATTAACATCTGCTCAAAAAAGAGCAGTAAATGAAATTTTAAACGATATGGACTCGGGAGCTCCGATGCAGCGATTATTACAAGGTGATGTGGGCAGCGGAAAAACCGTAGTTGCGGCGATAATGCTTCTTGCTGCAATTGAAAACGGATATCAAGGGGCAATAATGGCACCAACGGAAATTTTGGCTCAGCAACATTATAATAATCTTGTTCAATGGTTAACTCCTTTAGGTTTGAGTATTGGCTTGTTTTTAGGAAGTCACGGTAAAAAAGTTCGTCAAAAATTTGAAACTGATTTGAAAAACGGGCAAACGCATATTGCGGTTGGTACTCACGCCTTAATTCAGGAAAATGTAGAATTTGCCAATTTAGGAGCAATAGTTGTTGATGAACAGCACAGATTTGGGGTAAGGCAGCGAAATGTTTTAAAGAAAAAATCTCAAAATCCTCAGATGCTTACAATGACAGCAACTCCTATTCCGCGAACTCTTGCTTTGACTGTTCACGGGGATTTGGATTTGACAATAATTGATGAACTTCCAAAGGGCAGGAAACCTATAAAAACATCTCTTACCGGTTCACATAGGGCTGTTTGGGACTTAATTAAAAAAGAGGTTGATGCGGGTCGTCAGGCTTATATTGTTTATCCTTTGATTGATGAAAGTGAAACCCTTTCTGCAAAAGCTGCGACCATAGAAGCCGAAAAGTTGCAAAATGAAGTTTTTCCTCAGTATAAAATAGGACTTTTGCACGGAAAATTAAAAAACGATGAAAAAGATGCTGTAATGAAAGATTTTAAAGACGGTAAATATGATATTTTGGTATCAACTACAGTTGTTGAGGTTGGTGTAGATGTTCCTAATGCAACGGTTATGGTTATAGAAAATGCAGAAAGGTTTGGTTTGTCACAATTGCACCAGTTGAGAGGACGTGTAGGACGTAACAGTTTACAATCGTATTGTATTTTGATTTCATCATCACGTTCACAAGAAACAAGAGAGCGTTTGTCTATTATGACGGAAACAAATGACGGTTTTGTAATAGCGGAAAAGGATTTACAATTGCGCGGACCTGGTGAATTTTTAGGTACTCGTCAGTCAGGTTTACCTGATTTGATAATTTCAGATATAGTCAGGGATGCAAAAATTCTGGAAATAGCAAGGAATGAGGCAATAGATTTTGTAAAAACTCAGGATTTAGATAAATATCCGGAATTGCAGACGGTAACTTCACTTGAAATGTTTACAGGTTTGGATATTTAAGAATTTTGCCGGTTTTCTCTGTTATATCGAAATTTTGTGAACAGATTAGATGATTTTGTAATGAAAAATCCCATTACTCCAATTCCGAATAACAGCGGAACTCCGGAGATTAAGACTTTTTGTTTTAATAGTTTTTTATAAATTTCTGATTGATTACCTTTGAAATTTTTAGCATAATTTTCAAGGTCTGCAAATTTTGGCACTTCAAGTTTTTTGTTCAAGACATCTTTGCATTTCCCGTTTTTATACAATAATTTTCTGAAAGTTTTTTCTAAAAGTTCATTCCCGTAGATTATGTATAAACCTACAATCGGATATCTGAATAAGGTTTCTAAGAAATTTTGTTTCCCCCTGTCTTTTGCGGCTCCAAAATATCCGGCTCCGCCCACCAAAACGCAAGAGGTTAATTGTCCGCGACTCATCGCCAATTTCCCGTTGTTGTCATCAAAGTCAATGCTGAAAAATTTGTTAAAGAATTCTTCTTTTTTCTTGTTATTTTTGAATAATTTTGTTCCCGGAGCAAGTATTAGTTCCGATAAATTTTGTAAAATTTTTGATTTATGTCCGCGCAATAATAGTAATCCTGATAACCCAAGACATCCTCCATAAATCATAATCGCACGTTTTATATTAGTTATTGCGCTTTTTTGAACTTTTTGTATGTGTTCAGGTTTTTCTGTTTTGTCAACTTTTAAATTCGCAATGTTCTCAAAGTTTGCTTGTTTAAATACTTTTAAAGTAATAAGATTTTTCAAGTAGTTTAATGTAAATTCTATAAGCGGAATAATAAAACCGCTGAGAGCCAGTGCCGCTTTTACGGGAAGCAGCTTTTTGTTATTGTTGTCGGGTGTTTTTAAAAGTTTTACGGCAGGAGTTGAAACCATACTTTTTAGCTTTTGGGGTAAGTTTTTTGTGTAAATTTTTCTAAAAATCTTTTCTCCGAACAAAGCCGGACAATAGTAGACCAATATTGATTCTGCCAGTTCAAGAAATGTATTTTCTCCAAAGTCAGCTTTGCTACGAGCAAATATCATTTTGGGTAAAAGTCCTGTTACGGAGTCTTGGATAAATTTTATATTAGACAACCCTGCTCCGCCTTCTTGTACTTCGCATACTTTACTTGCGATTTTTAAACCGGTTCCGATTTTTCCGGCATTGGTAAATGTAGTTGAGTTATTTATTCTTTTTATTTCCATGAGTAATTCCTTTTTTAATCTGACAACAAAAAATGACCCGTACATAATAAGTACAGGTCATTTAAACTATTTTTGATGTTATGTTATCTGATTAACGCCAACTCAAAAGACCTGTCTTATTTGACAGGCACCACCATGCTTGGTTGTATGTTTTGAGATTTAGCATAAAATTACCTTTTTTGTTTAAAACAGGATACTATGAGGTATCCTGTTTTGTATAGTTTCAATTAAGCGTTCGCTTGAGCTCTTTTGATAGCAAGAACAAGTCTTGATTTTTTTCTTGCTGCGGTATTTTTGTGCAAAATACCTTTTACAACAGCCTTGTCGCATAGTTGATATGCTTTTGAAATTGCTGCGTTTAATGCTTCTTTATCTTCACTTGTTGCTAATTCTAATGCTTTTTTAACAGCAGTTTTGATAGAAGATTTGAAAGCAACATTTCTTTGTCTGTTAGCTTCAGCTATTAACACTCTTTTTTTAGCAGATTTAATATTTGCCATAATTGAATTTACCTTTCCTAATTGTTGTGTGCAATTAATGACGTTGCACCTACTCTTGAGGATGTGAGTACTTATATTAAAACCAAAAAAAATATTTTTTGCAAGAGATATTTTTTTATATCAATTATTTGTGAAGAAATATATGATATACAATATACAATATGATTAAAATAAGTACATTATAACCTGTATATTTTGTGAGAACAACCAATTGCCAAAATATAAAAACTGCCAGTAATATTGATGATAATATGATAAAAAACAACATTTAATATCTCCAAGATTGGTTTTATCATATATTTTGAGATTTTGTAATAATTAAGTTTTATTGCTAAATTAATTTGCATGCACTCATGTTTGTATTAGAATATTATTGGTTACGCTGGCCAGATAGGTATTGCCCTAGTTTTGCAAATGCAAAATGTGGTCCTTAACCCGTAGTACAATACATTAATATAAGGAGAAAACCGATGCCAACAGCATCTATGATTGAACTTTTAGAAGCAGGTGTACACTTCGGACACCAAACACAAAGATGGAACCCTAAAATGAAACCGTATATCTACGGTGCAAGAAACGGAATTTACGTTATTGATTTAAGAAAAACTACCGATTTGCTTGATGAAGCATACAATCTTGTTAGAGATTATGCTGCAAAAGGTAAAAACGTTCTTTTTGTAGGAACAAAAAAACAAGCTGCGGAAGTTGTAGCTGAAGAAGCTGCACGTTCAGGTGCTTACTACATCAACAGAAGATGGTTAGGCGGTATGTTAACTAACTTTGAAACAATCAGAGGCAGAGTTAACAAACTGAAAGAAATGGAAGAATTCATCAATAACGGATACGTAGATAAGCTTCCTAAAAAAGAAGTTGCTCAACTAAACAGACAACTTGCAAAATTGTCAAAAACTTTAGGCGGTATCAAGGATATGAGAGGATTACCTGACGTAATCTTTATCGTTGACCAAGCTAAAGAAGAAATCGCAATTAAAGAAGCTAACAAATTAGGTATTCCTGTTATTTGCTTGGCTGATACAAATGCAAATCCTGACGGTATCAACTATATCATTCCTGGTAATGATGATGCTATCAGATCTATCAGACTAATTACTTCAAAATTGGCTGATGCAGTTTTGGAAGGTAAACAATTAAGAGAAAACAAGGCAAATGAAGCTAAAAAAATCGAAAAGATTTCAGCTGCTGATGCCGGTGTTGAAACCGTTGAAGAATAATCTGAAAACTGTTTAAGACGGAAACTAAAGGGAATAAGAAATACAGGCTTCAAGTCCTTTGAGATAAACTAAACCATAAAAACTTAAAGAGCTTACTCGCCTGTTTCTTATCCGCTTTTAAAAATAAGGAGAAAATAATGAATATTACAGCTCAAATGGTAAAAGAACTTCGTGACAAAACAGGTGCAGGCATGATGGATGCTAAAAAAGCTCTTGTTGAAGTTGACGGAGATATGGAAAAAGCTCAAGAAGTTTTACGCCAAAAAGGTATAGCTTCTGCTGAAAAGAAAATGGGCAGAATTGCTGCAGAAGGCAGAGTTGAATCTTTTGTCGGAAGCGATTGCGGAGCTTTGATTGAAGTTAACTGCGAAACAGACTTCGTTGCAAAAAATGATGAGTTCAAAACTTTGGCTTCAAATATGGCAAAACACGTTGCTCAATTGAACCCTGCAAGTGTTGATGCTTTCTTATCTTCAACTTGCCCTGATTGCGGTAAGGTGATTGAAGATGCTCTGAAAGAAAAAATTGCTTCAATTGGTGAAAAAATTACAGTAAGAAGATTTGTAAGATATGAAGGTGCTGTTGCATCATACATTCATAACGGTAAAATCGGTGTGTTGTTAAACGCTGATAAAAACGATGCTGAATTGTTAAACGACATCTGCTTACATATCGCATCTTCCGCTCCAAAATTTGTTTCAAGAGAAGAAATTCCTCAAGAAGTAATTGACGAAGAAACAAGAATTGAAATGGGTAAAGAAGATTTGTTGAAAAAACCTGAAAACATCAGAGCAAAAATTGTTGAAGGACGTGTTAACAAATTGATGTCAGAAAGATGCTTATTGGAACAGCCGTTTGTTAAAGATCCAAATCAAACTATTGCACAATTGATTGAAGGAAAATTGACAATCAAAGCATTTACAAGATACGAATTAGGCGAAGGGCTTGAAAAACGTCAAGACAACTTTGCAGAAGAAGTAATGGCACAAGTTAAAGGCTAATAGCTTTTTCAATAGAAATTAAAAGGAAGAACCTCTGCATATTGCGGAGGTTCTTTTTTGTATATATAGAAAGTGGTTGATACTTATTTCCTCAAAAGTGTATTAAACCAGGCCATATCATCAACTTCTTCAATTCGGTGAAATTGAGCCGGATGAGTAAATGGAAATTCTTTAGTAATGGCATCTTCTAATGCAAAATATTTGTCAAGTGCACGTTTCCCGCCTTTTCTTGCGGTCACTTCCGCAAAGTTTTCCCAATATGCTTTCTTATCGACTTCCGGCGGTACGTAATTGTCAATTGCGAGCTCATATTTTTTGATTGTGGCAATTTCTTCCGGTGTAAACCAGCCTTCCATATCAGGAAACATTCCCGTTTTGGACATATGATAATTACAACTTTTTTCATCCCAAATAGCGTGTTCAACTTCGTGACCAGCTGTATCTACAATGGATTCTCTAGGCTGTCTTAGTCCTTGTTTAGTTTTTATGTTGATGTTAACTTTGCCATCGTGACTGTAATATCCGTAAGTACTTGATGCTTTTCTATAAATTTGGACTTTTGGATCTACTATAAAGTTAGCATCTTCTATTGCAGCTTGTGTGATGCGTCGAGGAAATCTGCTGCTGCTACTTACATAAGGCAATAAAAAGTTGTTTTCAGCAATTTCTTTTAACGCATCAGAACTGGCTTCAGATTCTTTTAGAATAAAGTCTCCCGGAGCAAACCTGTCTGTTTCGTATTGATTAAACAGATATTTGCGAACCTTTCCGTTTTGTTTTTCTTCAATTAGTAGACTTTCGTTATTTGGACTGATTGTTCTTTTGCTGTGAGTTAGGGTTGGAACTTGGTCTTCTGTTATTGTAAATGTTTCATCGGTAACATTTTTAATGGGGCCGTTTTCCCTGACGGTAGTTCTAATCTTTTTGCCGTAAATGTTCATAACTTCAGAACCGTCTTCAACTAAATCCACATCAATTTCAGCCAGTCTTTGAATTTGTCTTTTTGTTTCGACTACATTATCTCCGTCAATTTTTCTGATATATTGTGTAACCAAATCTTCATCATTGTTCCTAAAGGTAAAAATATCAGTATAATGCTTATCCGGGTTGAACTCGCGACCTACTCTTGATACATCAACAGAGGTTGTGCCTTTTGGGACGTGAATTCCCATTTTTACAGCTTCATCCGGAGTAAGCCCGACTGCACGATTAAGTAATTTTGCCCCTTTTGAATTGAATTTTGAGGCAACTGTTTTGATTAAATTAAAATATACTGCCATAACAAACCTTTATTCTTTCCACCTTGTATATATTAATTAAGGATGTTTTTTATTTAGAATTGCTAAATTTTTGAATAAAATTAAATTTTGTAAAGTTGTGAAATATAAAAATATTTATATACAAGACCTTGAAAAAATTTTTTGTTTATGAGAAGATAGTACAGCATGATAAGTGCGATATGGCTGGGTAGCTCAGCTGGCTAGAGCGTTCGGCTCATACCCGAGAGGTCGAGAGTTCGAGTCTCTCCCCAGCTATTATAAAGAACCTTGATATGACTGAGTTTCAGTAATCAAGGTTTTTTATTTTTTTATTTCAAAAATACAAATTGTTGCAAAATTGTTTCAAGTTATATGGAATAAGGCTAACACACATGTCATCCTGAATTTGCGGATTTTCGGTAGAGTGAGCGTGTAAAACGAGCGAAACTCGTAAGAGCAAATGTAATTTGACTGACAGTTTAAGAAAAACTATCAGTTAGAATGAGAAATTTTGTGCTTTTCCTTATTT
>CAMGGL010000098.1 GCA_946055575.1 uncultured Candidatus Melainabacteria bacterium | reverse complement strand
ACTTTAATAAAATTTAAAGTTTTATAACTATTCTTCATATTTGAAAAAACTTAAAGAAGGACATTGTCCAAAATTTTCAAGCATAGCCTTGTCTAATTCTTCCGTAGCAACGATTTTTCCGTTTACAAAATTTATCCCTACGGAGGTAATTGTATCATTCTTTTTATCTTCTTCGGTTTCTTTTGATTTTATATCCTTGTCTTTTTTTGCCATGTGTTTCTTTGTTTTGGATTTTTCTTCATCCAAAACACTTTGTAAATAGTCCCTATGTTCCTGATTTTGTACACTTCTGGTAATATCATTCATTACTATCGCCGCATACTGCTGAGTTGCCGAATTCTCATCCAGCGCAGTAATAAGCGTAGAAGCCTTATCAATTTCGTCATACGCTTCCTGATAATGTCCTAATTTACGAAGAAGAACAGCCAAATTATAATGCGCTTCATAATTCATTGGTGCATTTTTTATTGCATTACAATAAGCAACACCTGCATCATCATAATTCCCGGTAATGTGATAAGCCAAACCCAAATTATACTGAGCATCATAACTGTTAGGATTTATTTCTATTGATTGTTTGTATGCTTCAATTGCCTTTGAAAGGTATTTTCTTTGAAGTTCCCAATCATCATTACAATATAAGGATTTTAATCTGTACGCAACCCCTTTATTATAATATGCAATTGCCTTGTTTTCTTTGTAACTTATTCTGTTATTATATACATACGGGATTGACAGTAAATGACGTTTGGTTTTAATAACCTTGTTATACTGATCAATTGCAGCATCAAAATCCCCCAATTTTTCGGAAGATACAATCCCGTAGTTCATTCTCGCTACCATCATTCTCGGATTGTGTTTAAATGCTTCAGCGTAAGCATTTATTGCAGAATAATAATCCTCGTATTCGACATAGATATTTCCAAGATTATACCAAGCTCCATAGTGCTGAGGATAAAGTTTTAAACCCTTATTGTAATATTTTATAGCATTTTTCATGTCAATTTCACGGTATGCTTTATCACCTTTATAAACATAATACATACCTCTGACTTTATCATACTGTCGCAGCAAAAACTGTTGGTTAAAATATGCCACAACCAACGCCGCAAAGATAATACATAACGAAAATAATGCTGATAATAATTTTTTCATATTCATAATAATTTTAACTAAATTTAATTCCAAATACATCAACTAAACAATGTAACAGAATTGTAACAATTTTATTAACATACGCAATTTTAGCGAATAAAAATTTTTTATATAAGTAAGGTAGGTAAAAGGTTAATATGTTTCGGAGGTCAGTATGACAACTTCAGTAGGTGCAATAAACAATTTCCAATATATACCCAGAGTGTATAGCGACTTTGACGACATAGGTATGGATTTTAGTACATACCCGATGTTTGGTGCAGGTGGCAGCATTTTCGGGGGAGATATGATGATGCCAATGACTCCGGGATTTGGCGGATATAACAGTTCGTCATATTTTGATTATATGAAGGACTGCCAGAAATTCTATAACGATTACAATATTAGACAACAAAAATTACAAAGGAACGCAGATTTAAAAATAAACGCATCCTTAGAAGCACTAAAAGGTGCAGCTGTCTTATTAAAAGATAAAGTTGTAAATAATGAACAGGATCAAATTCCTTTAGCATTTGAAAAATACCTTACTGCAGTCAGAGCGGCATACGGCAAAGGAACTGAGTCTGAAATTAAAGCTCGTGCTTTAACTCTATACGCACAAATGAACGGCGGAAAAACGTTATATCAAGATTTACGAGATTACAGTCACGGTTCATTCACTCAAGGTGCAATCCAAGCATTGACAATGAGTACATATAACAGGAGATCCGCAGAAGATAACATTTCAGAAATCAGCGGAAGCCCTGTCGGAACAAGTGAAAAAACAAACCACAACTTAGGAAGACTATTTGGCGCAACAACAGCCGGTTTAGGAACTTTTGGAATAGTAAAAGGTCTAAGCAAAGGAGCGGAAGCGGCAGGAGTAGCTTCAAAATTCGGCACAAAAGCCGCCGCAATTGCAGGGCTTGTTGTCGGTTCAGTATCCGCAATCTTATCATTTGTAACAGGAAAAGCTACAACATAAAAAGAAAAAACGGCAAACGCCGTTTTTTCTATATTATATCGAACATTTTATAACGATATCTTTATCGTAATCCTTTGCTTCCTGTATTGCTTCGCCAACCGACATTTGGCGAATTTCATCATTATCTATTACCCCAACCACTCGACAATTCAAAGAATTTGACTCTGCATCTTCTAATTTTTTATTGATATTATCTAATCTTTTATTAACCACATCAATTTCAGTTTTTAAATCACTGACAGATTGCGTATCTTCAGAAATTTCATTTTCTCTGATATCTATATCTTCTTTAACTTCTTCAATAGTTTCCTGATTTTTATCCTGTAATTTACCTTTTGTTTCGTCTTTAGTATTTGAATATATTGCAGCAACAGCAAATACAAAAAAACATATTACGATAATCGTTAATACTTTAAACTTGTTCATGCTCTCCATTTTAAACCCTCCGACTTTGAACTTAATATATTCTAGCATAAAAGGTAAATTTTAGCCCAATTGTAACAAAAAAGACGGATTAACAATAAATTAACCCGTCTTTTATTCAAATTTTAATCAATTGATTAAACAGAAGCCAAAGCTGAAGCTTCTTTAACAACTGATTCCAAAGCTTCCAAAGCGTCAGCAGGAAGTTTATCAATACCTGCTTTTTCTGTTTCTCTGGATTTTACAAAGTTGATTCTGTCGTTCATACGAGCAACAAATTCATTTGCATATTCTTTGTTAGAGAATGACGCATCAAAGCCTTCAATATCCATAATTTGAATATCTGAGAAGTTTTCCCATTTGTGGAAACTTGCAGTTCCTTCAACGATTGCTTCAATAATACCTAATGTATGGCAAGGTTTAACCTTTGTACCCATAAATTCACCGGTATTCAAAATGTAACAATCAACGCCATCAGCAATCAGAGCTTTAAATCTTTCATAATCCATTGAAAGCGGATAAACTCTGAACGGATTAGCATAAGGTTCAACAACCAAAGCATTAGGGTCAACACCTGCTGCAAGTCTTTCAGCAGAAGAACGTTTTGTTGCCAAAGTTGCACCCATAGCAGAACCTAATGAAGCACCAGACAATTTCAATACAGGAGGAATTGTAGGGTCTTTCATTAACCAGAAAATAGCGTTAATAGGTTCGTTTATTCTGTCAACTCTGTTTGGTGACCATAATTTAGATTTAACAGCACGTCCGTTACCGTTTCTGATATCTTCTGTTACTGAAACAACTTTTCCGTCAGCTAAAGCGATAGCTCCTGCATTTTGTTGTGTCAAAATGTATTTGTTATCTTCGCAACCGATTGGATAATCTGCTGTCTTATCGAAATATGAAGGTTCCAATGCAATTGTATATTTGTCTTTCATATTAATAACAAACGCATCATCGTGAAGAACTGTGATATTGTATTTGTTATTGTGTTTTGCGTGGGTAATTGTTGATTTACCTGAACCGGAAAGTCCGAATACTGCAACTTGGAAAGTCTTGCCGCCGTCTAAGTTGTAGCGTTTCATACCACCATGACATGATGCAAAACCGTTACGAGCAGCACAACCCCAAGCAAGAGTTAATGTACCTTTTTTGTGTTCACCAAAGTATCTCATACCCAAAATTGCAGCACAGTTGTGTTCAGGATCAAAGAATGTTAAACCGTACGGGAAGTCAGGATGTGACCAATCCGGATCTGAGAATACGAAGATATCGCCTTCCGGATATTCTTTTGATTCTGAATACATGTTAGCATAAGCTTCATTGATATATTGGAAGTTCAACATCCAAGAATACATGATATTTTCAAATCCTTCAGGAATCATCAAATGAGCTTTTACCATGTAATCTTTATCCAACCCTACAACAGCTTCAGTCTTGTACATTAACTTATCACGTGTAGAATAAATAGCTTCACGAATGATAGGTAATAAGTATTTCAAATCGCAATTCGGTTCACCGACGATTTTTCTTGCTGCGGCACAACGTCCGACAACAGTACCGTCGTTGAATAATAATTGGTTTGCACCTTGCGGTAAGCCTAATTTTTCAGGTTTGTAAACAGGCATGCCTGTTAATTCAATGGTACCTGAAGATGATTTTGCCAATTTGTATGCTTCTGATACAGACTTAACTTCTTCTACGTTGTTTCCGAAGAAAGGAGCTGTAATAGTAGCACGAGCAGCAGACATCAATTGTTTTAATTCTTCTGAATTTGTAAAGAATTCTTTTGTTGTCATAATAATTCTCCTTTTTCTACCAAAAATATATAAAGTGTACAAAATACATTTATCTATATATAGTCAGTTTACACCAAATAAAAAAAGAAAACAATAGATTTAGACATGCAAAATTAAACAAGTTCAATCATATTTGATATAGGAAACTCATTGAGTATTGATTGAATAGTTGGAGTTGGAACTTTATATTTCATTTTTTGATTAGGAGCATTACAGATATTTTTAGTCGAAGTCATAACAATTGTTTTAACGGCATCAAAGACATTCATGTTCGATAAATCAACCATATTTGATGTTCCAAATCCCGATATTTGTTTTGTCATTTGTAACAAGCTCCTTTTCATATTTGTCGGTTTAAATTTAATAAATTTAAATAAATTTTGTAAAGATAGTTCATTTGTAGGATATTTATAGTATAATCATTTAAGAGTTAAGTGAGGTGGATATGACAATTATGACTTTAAGTAGAATAAATGAACTGGCAAAAGAAGTTTTAGAAATTGAAGCTAATTCAATATTAAGACTAAAAAACAATATCGGAGAAGAATTTGATAAAGCTATTGATATCTTATACAACTGCAAAGGCAGAGTGATTGTTACCGGAATGGGAAAATCAGGACTTATCGGGAAAAAGATTGCAGCAACAATGTCTTCAACTGGAACTCCTGCATATTTTCTTCATCCCGCAGAAAGTACTCACGGTGATTCCGGAGTAATAACAAGAGATGATGTCATCATTGCCATTTCTAACAGCGGAGAAACTCAGGAGCTTATGAACCTTTTACCGTTGATTAAGCGTTTTGGTTGCCCAATGATTGGCATGACAGGAAATTTAAGTTCAACATTGGCAAAAACAAGTGAAGTAGTCTTGGATATTTCGGTTGAACGCGAAGCTTGCCCGTTGGGAAAAGCTCCGACAGCAAGTACGACTGCAACTCTTGCTATGGGTGACACGCTTGCAGTTTGCTTGATGGAGAAAAAAGGGTTTACAAAAGAGGACTTTCTAATGTTCCACCCGTCGGGAAAACTCGGTAAAGGTTTAACCTACAAAGTGAAAGACCTGATGATTACAGGGGACAGAATGCCGATTGTGAAGGAAACCGAATCATTTACTAATGTTATTAATACTATTTCGGAATACAAATTGGGTATGGCAATGATAATTTCATCAGACGGAAGTCTGTCAGGGGTACTAACAGACGGTGATATCAGAAGAACTGTAATTAAACATTCCTCACTTACCGATTTAAAAATAAAAGATGTTATGACCTCAAATCCTAAAAGAATTACAGCAGATGCCTACGCTGCATCTGCCCTTAACCTTATGGAAAAATATTCAATAACTGCATTGGCCGTAGTTGATTCCGACGATATTCCTGTAGGGGTAATTCATGTTCATGACCTACTTAGAGCAGGTGTAGCATAATGCCTGAATTAAAAGATTTAGCCAAAAATATAAAATTATTAGCCTTTGATGTGGACGGAGTTATGACTGACGGCAGCATAACCTATGACGAGAACGGTATTGAATATAAAACATTTAATGCCAAAGACGGTCATGGATTGGCAAAAATGGCAAAAAACGGATTTATAACAGCTATTATTACTGGCAGAAGAAACGGAACCGTTGATTGTAGAGCTGCTGACTTGTGCGTAACAGAAGTTTTTCAGGGTGTAAAAAATAAACTTCCGATATTGGAAGGGATTATACAAAAATACGAGTTGGATTTTTCTCAAGTTGCATATATGGGGGACGATGAACCTGATATTTGTATACTTGAAAAAGTTGCCATATCTGCCTGTCCTGCAGATGCAGTAAAGAAAGTTCAAAAAGTTTGTAACTTTGTTGCATCTAACTCTGGCGGGAAAGGTGCAGTAAGAGAGTTGTGCGATTTTGTATTTGATTCGCAATCGGAAAAGGAGTAATTTATAATGTATGAAATAAAAACACAAGCATTTTTTTCTGCGGCTCACCATCTGTTAAATTATGAAGGTGAATGTGAAAACCAACACGGTCACAATTGGATGGTAGAAGCATTTGTACAAGGGGAAAGCCTTAATAAGAGTAACATCTTAATAGATTACAAGGTATTAAAAAAAGAATTGAATAACGTCTTAGCGACATTAGATCACAAAGATTTGAATGAGCTGCCTGATTTTAAGGGAGAAAGCCCTTCAAGCGAAATGATTTCAGCATATATTTATACCAAGCTAAAAGAAAAAATTGTGCAATTAAGTAAGATTACTGTTTGGGAAACACAGACTTCTTGTTGTTCATATTTTGAGGAGTAAAGACAAAAATTTTAATCTGTTTAAAAAGAGAAGGAATATAGTTTAATGAATTTTGTACAATCAATATTAATGGGGATCGTTCAGGGGCTAAGCGAATTTTTGCCGATATCCAGTTCTGCACATTTAGTTTTTACATCAAACTTTTACAAAGTATTTAAAAATATTCCGATAACGGAGCAGTCAACGGAAGAAGTTTTTCTTGATATAATGTTGCATTTGGGAACATTGATTGCAGTTTTAATATTTTTCAGAAAAGATGTTGCAGAAATATGCAAAGCATTATTTGACGCGATTAAAACCAGAAAATTTACGGAATATAAAGCAAAATTAGCTTTGTATATAATTCTCGGAACGATTGTCACAATAGCATTAGCTTTACCGTTCAATGAAGTTGCAAATCACCTTGTATTTCATCCTGCACTTGTAGGCGGATTACTTGTAATAACGGGCGGGGTCTTATTTTTAAGCGAATATCTATCTAAACGTAAACAACCTAACAACACTCTGGGAGTAAAACAGGCGATACTAATCGGTTTAGCTCAAGGCTTAGCGGTTTTACCCGGATTTTCTCGTTCAGGCTGGACAATGGCAACAGGTTTATTCACGGGGCTAGACAGAGAAACCGCCGCAAGATACTCTTTCCTTTTGAGTATACCGATAATTTTGGGCGCATCTATGGTTTATCCGCTTGTAAAAATAGATATTCATGAAGCACTAACTTATAACTGGATTTCCATTATTGCAGGAACAGTAGTATCCGGTATTGTCGGATATCTTTGCATAAAAT
>CAMGGL010000097.1 GCA_946055575.1 uncultured Candidatus Melainabacteria bacterium | reverse complement strand
ACAGTTTAAGAAAAACTATCAGTTAGAATGAGAAATTTTGTGCTTTTCCTTATTTTGGCATTATGTTTTGGTGCAAAAATTTGCACCAGCTAGACACATAAATTGATAATGTCCGACACATAAAATGATAAATTATAATTATCTTATAGTTTGAAAAAAGTGTCAGGTGAAATGATAAATATAATTGTTGGAAGAACCCCCGACCTTCAAGCTGTTTGAAAATAATAATGTTATGGTAATAATTCCACACGTAATCTTAAAATACCATCTTTTAGCTCATTGTTTAAAATTTTTAATCTTGTTGTACGTGGATATACTCCCTCTGTAAACATTCCATTTGAAGAAAAGCCATAATTAGCTTGTATGACTTTAGCTTCCGCAGGACAAAAAATTTCATAAAAAACATTTTTATTAAAACTTAATGGATTACAGTATGTTTCAAGAGCATATGCCTCATTGTCGGTTATCCACAAGAATGTTTTAGGTTCATAAATATCACCTGGTTTTAGATTTGCAAGCATATTGTAATCGTCTAATGTTTTACCCCTTGGAAAATACATTTCACCTCTGTAGTGAATTTCATCACGTCCCAAAGGTTTACATTTATCAAATAATTTGTCTTTTGCTAATGTTTTTACCTTATCATCAATCCCTCTATGTATTGCTCGATTCTCCATACCAGAATCTAATTCTTTGAATTTACCATACAATTCAGAATTCCAACAATATGTATCCCCCGTTCTTAATTCTTTTCCCCATTTTCTTACATCAGCACTCTGTTCTAGAAGAGTAGACTTAATATCTGTAAGTTTAGTTGGTAAAAGTTCATCCTTAACCATTTGGTATTCAAACACATCTCCTGTAATTCCTTTTTTCTTAGCAAGAGCAACGATTTCTTCAAAATTAGACTTACCTATTTTGGAACAAACTGCACGTCTGTTTACAATAGTCCAACCATTATTTACAAGGGTTCGTAAGAATGTAATTCTACTCATAATTTGACCTATAACCAACTTACCTACATATACATAAAGTAAATTACATATAAAAAATTGCTTTTTTGTTACAAATTTTAATTTGTGATAATATAAGCTTGTGGGTGCAATTATTTGCGCCGAAAAACTGTTATGTAATGTGAATTTACTAATTCGACAAAATTTTTCCACTCCTCGGAAATTTTTATCCTTTTTCTATCCTTGCTAAAATTCAACCCCTGTCGGAGTTTGAACCGAAATTAAAACATTGTTTTGAAAAAAAGGATAATTCTAAGGATAAATAAAGGATAAAAAGGATAATTTTTCTTAAATTTGAGGAAGTGCCTTAAATTCAAACGACATCAAAATTATCCAGCAAAAGAAGTGTTCTGCATACCCGAATAATCCAAGACAATTTCAGAAGCTATTTGAATGTCGCAATAATTCGCCGATTATAAGATGCTGAAACAAGTTCAGCCTGACAAAAGGGGGACAGTAATAGGTACAAGTGCATTATTTTTTAGGGTGAGGTCTGGTCTAAGATTTGCAATTTCACATCATTGGTAAAGATTCTATTTACAATCTCTTACATTATAGCAAATATTTATATTCACAGGTTTTGGTATGCTAAATCGTATAACAAGTATGGAGTTCAGATATGATTAGCCCGATTTACAGTTCATTCCAAAATTTAAAGACCCAATCAATTTCGTTTTCTTCAAACAAAACCAATATCACGGATAACAAACAAGCAGTTAAAGAAACTACCGAGAAAGAAGGTATCTCAAAGCCTTTGGCAATCGGTGCGACATTAGGCGGCATTGCAACTGTCGGAGCTGCGATTTATTTCTTATCAAGAGGTCACGGTGGGGCAAAATTCAAATTAACAGACGCAGAACAAACCAAACTGAATGACTTAATTGCAAGTGGTAAGTTGGATAAAAAATATGCGGATTTCTTCCGTGAAATATACGAAACCGGTGCATTAAACAATTCCACCAAATTAAAAACAAAACTGGCAGAGTTTTTGGGCTATAAAATTTCGCCGGATGTCGAAATTGATAAAAACCTTGATAAATCCGGAATGGCTTTATATGACGTACCAACAGGAAAAATTCGTGTCGGAGAAAAAGTTGACATTGGTGTTTTGTATCACGAACTTGTACATTTTTCTCAGTTCGACAAATTATATCGGGCATTTGGAAAAGACGCCATATTTGAGGGAATGGTAAAAGGTGCTGTTAACGGATTTGAGTTTGATAAATTAATGGGTTCAAAAAGGGCATTGGCAACATTCGGTAAAGAATTTGATAAACTTACGCCGGAAGAACTAAATAAATTTACATCAGATTTGCGTAAAAGTCTTTCTGAGTCATTTGATGAAGATTTTTATAAAAAAATTGCAGAGTCTAAAGGACAATTAACACCGGAAGAATTAGAAGATGCGCAAAAATATCTTAAAGCACTTGAAGCGGCAGATAGAAATCATGCAGCATTGGAAAACGAAGCCTACACGCGCGAAATTCAATTTGAGAAGAAATTTAATGAATTTATGTCTATTTTTAAATAATCAAATTTAAGCAAAATAATATTTTTATAAAAATAAAATAATTATATTGTGCTACTAAAAATTGTTACGTTTTATTAATATTCATACTTTCAATTTATCCTGAGAGCAATTTTTACGAATAAAAATTGTTAATAATACTATAGGGGTAAATATTGGAATGAATGTAAACAAATTAGTTACACAAGCAGCCCAACAGGTTGCAGATACAGTATCCAAAAAGGTTTCAACAGTAGCTTCCGATGTAGATGCACGAGAAGTCAAGGTTGTCGAGCATTGCGCAAATGACATTGCCGGAACTTACGGTAAAGCAACAGCTCAATTATCTTCTAACACTACACCTATTGTAAAGCCTGCTCAAGAGACGGCAGAAAGTGTAACTGAATTAGATAAAATCTTTGCCCGAATGGAAGCAAGAGGAAAACACGTCATTAAAATCGAAAATGAAAAAGACGAATTGGAAGTCCTTTTGTATCGCGGTAAAGATACCGATTATTTTAAAGCTAGAGATGGTAGAGCTTATCGTGTCAGATATTCTCGAGACGATGAGCTTAATAAAACTCTTATAGAAGTAAGAAATGCTTATGCAGCACGTGGTATTAAAGTTCCGCAAATGATGACTGTGACTATCAACGGAAAGCGAGGAGTAGCTTCCCGAATTTTGACAGAGTTGGAACCGAAAGAAAATGACCCGAAAAAAGTTTACGACCTATTTGCTACGGATGTTCTTTTCGGAAACAGAAATGCTTTTCGTAAAGGCACAACAATGTTAAATTCAGACGGCGAACCTGTACGAGTTACAACAAGCGGATGTGCCGGATATCGTGTGCGCGGAGTAAGACGTTATGATTTTACGGAAGAATTGACAGAACTCAGAACATTCTTAGACCCGCGTGTCAATCCTGAAAGTGCCGAGTTTTTAAAAGATATGACCCGCGAAGATTTGCTAAAATCTATTCAGCGCGCAACAAAAACGCATACTCCATGGGATATTCCAACTCGTGAAATATTGAGCAAAAGGTATAATAATTTAAAAGAATTTTGGATACGAGCAGAACTTATGCCTCAAAAAGAAGGGGAAAGTTTACTTGATTACGTAACAAGAGTTCAGAATAAAATAGCAGAAGTACACCAACAAAACTCTTATTATACCCAAAGACTTCTTGAAATTGCGGAAGGTTATAAAATTGACGGCAAATATAGCTGGCAGGGCGGTTTTACGGAAGGCGACAAAGAAACAATTAAAAAGTTTATAGATTTGGCATCAACGTGTAATGATGTTCCAAAAGCGTTGTATGAACGGCGTTTATCACGCGATGAGATGCTAAAACTTGCTCAAATGCAGTTTGAAAAGCACGATCCGGATAGAACTATACCATATATTAGTATCAATGATGAACCTGAAATATTTAGCAGAGTATTATACAGTCCTTATAAGACAGAACAGACTTCTTTTGGAGATCTTGCAAACTTTAGCAATTCTTATCCTTCTATGCGTGTGAATTGCGCTTCGGGTGAAGTCGGAGGAAGAACTATTATAGAGAAAGGTTTGCTTGATAAATTTTATAAAGGCGAAATGAGCTTTGAAGATTTTTCATCTCTTGGTTTAATAGAACTTCAAAAATGGAGTAAACTGGAAGAACGTAAGTTATTAGAACCGCTTCCGGGAATGGATAAACCTGTCAGCAAACGACTT
Organism: uncultured Candidatus Melainabacteria bacterium; assembly: GCA_946055575.1. Classification (GTDB taxonomy): domain Bacteria; phylum Cyanobacteriota; class Vampirovibrionia; order Gastranaerophilales; family Gastranaerophilaceae; genus Zag111. Next base: position 3,228 of record CAMGGL010000097.1, on the reverse strand, counting down.
TTATCAACATTGTTGAATTTAAAAGATGAAAATTTCGAAAAAATGTTGACAAGAACGGAAGTTCTAAAAGATATGCCATATAGAAGTGAACCTATAAATAGTGAAATTATTTGGAAAATAAGTGAATTGTCTGATGAACAATATCAGCGACTTCTGAAATATCATATTTTAGAAGATAAATATCCAAATGATGCAAAAATATTGTTTGACAGGCTGTCTATAGAAGCAATTGCAAAAATGTCTGATGAAGAAATTGAAACCGCAATTTCTCGCGGATTGTTTAAACATCGTAAAGAATTAGAACCTAAAGGTTATCTAAACTGGAATTCTCAATTAGGCGGTTATGAAATAGCAACTCTTTCCCGTTTATCGGATAGGGAATTTGATAATTTAGTACGGCGCGGATTGCTTTCCGGCAAATTTGATTTTTTCGCAAGACAAAATCTGTATAAAACTGCAGATTTGTCAGAATATGATTTAGAAATATTAAAACTTTACGGAGTAGATGCTGATTTAACGCATGATAGCTATTCTCCCGAACAGTTAAGACGTATAATTACGTTACCAAATAAAAGTAGAATACGCGAACTTGAACGGTTAAATCCAATTGACCCGTCAGGTCGTAAATCTTTTGGAACACAAGATAAACTTCTTAGTAAGGAATCGATTATCAAATTTGCAGAACTTCCTGACAAGGCTTACGAAAGAGCAATAAGTATCATAAAAAATGAAAAACTCTTAAACGGTCCGTTTAAAGATGGCGGAGTTTATGAGGCAGCACTTTGTGATGATACAATATGGCAGACAATTCAACGTCGCGGATTATTAGATGTTGATAATCCCCCGTTTGCAAATATGAGAGATTTACTTCAAGGATATATTAGTTCTGATTTGGCAAAAGATTTGACAGACCATGAAAGTGCAATGACTCTTTTAGCAAGAATTCCTGACGAGAAATGGGAACTTTTCAAACGTAAAGGTTTGCTTACAACAGATCCGAAAAAAGGTCAGTTTTGCGGAACTGATATATATGAATTTAGTAAATATTCGGATGAAGAGCTTGATAAATTATTGAGAACCAAAATACTTGAATCCGATTATACTCCTGCAGAACATCAAGGATATTGCTTTAGCGGTTATCATTCAACTTATAATCTTAAAAGAATTGTACAAGAACTTACTGCAGATGAAATTGATGCACTTGCAAAACGTGATTTCTTTACAATGACAAAGGAAAATAGTTATAGTCCGAACTATGCATATTCTGAAGTAAGTTCAATGAAGAAATTGGCGCACGCATCTTCTGAAATTTTTGAAAATTATCAAAAATTACTGGAGAAAGGTGATAGGATGAATGTATGGCTTGCTATTGAAGCTGCAACAAGATTTACTTCCAAAACAGAAATCCAGCGTATTTTAGATAGAGATCTTTTAGGATATTCTCGTTATTTTGACGGTGAAGAATCAGGAGCTGCAAAGCTGAAAAATTTGGCAGAACTGGTAAAATTAACTGACAGAGAATGGGAATTTGTAAGACCTTTAATGCATCTAGGAATTGGGGTGTGTCATTATCTGCATAGCGCTGTAGCGATAAATCCGGGTAAAGGTGTTGCACATTTTGTTGATTTTGTAAACGGTAGAAAAAATATCTATGATTTTTCATTCCGTGAACGTCGTCAATTGTTAAATCATCTTGTCCATACCGGCGGAGCTGAGTGTAGTGACGATCTCATTAAATTAATTCCTGAAAATACTATTATTCCGCGCACTTACTACAGACGTAAACTGTTGATTGACGAATTAACTCAATCAATAGGGTTGTCATCTAAAAAATTGTCAGATGTAGAAATAGCGGATTTCAAACAGGCATTAGGGAAAATATCCGAAAAAGACAGTGGAATAATGACAACTGATTTTAACAAAATGAGTACAAAACTCATAAATCCTGCACCGTCACCAAGACTTCTTTATTCAAGAGAAAAATTTGCAAACGATGTATTTGCTCAAATTAAAGATTTACCTGTCATTGAACAGAAAAAAATCTTTGATTACTTCTCTTTTGATTTAGAAAAAGGCGTATTTGGAGAACCAAAACTTGTTGGTTATCCTGATCCTGCGGGTAAAAATTTAAATTTCGCGGATTTTGACAGCGAAGATACAAAACAAGCTATTGAAAGATTACGACCTTATGTAGAAAAGTTTACTAACGGAAATAAAATCTTTGTTGAAGGTAATCCAAAACTCGAAGCGGAATTGAACAAAATTCTTAATGTATTTCCTGAATTTGCAACAGTAATAGGCAAGGTTCAGCACCATACACATGATTTTACGGTAGATGTTCATATCTTGAAAGTTTTGCAAGGTGTAATGTCAGATTCTCGTTATGCAAACTTGAGTGATAACGATAAAATTATTATGCAAATTTCAACAATACTTCACGACTTAACAAAGGCGGAAGGTTTGGTTGATAAGGCTCACCCTGCGGATTCAGCATTTGATGCTTATTATATTGTAAACAGATTAAAACTTCCAAGAGAAGACAAATTAAAAATTTACGAAATAATCAAAAACCACGATTGGTTAGAAAAACTCAATAAACCGATAAGAATTTCACCTACTGAGTATCGTAAATTAACACCGGAAGAATATAAAGACAGATTGCAAAAAATTGCTTTTGCTCATCGTCAGAATGACTGTTTTGAAATGGCTTCAATTTTGACAAAAGCTGATTTAAAAGGTGTAGATGCTCAAGAAAGATTTTATACGAGATTCAAAACCGATTATGAAGAAAAAATGACAGATGTAAAAAAACTGATAGATAAAATCAAATCAACAGCTATTTCTATTCCTCAAACAAGGATACCAAAAGCTGACGAACTTATTGTTGACGGTGATATAGTAAAAGAAATTACAAAAGACGGTATTACCAACCGTGTTATTTACCTAAGACCGGGACAGGATTTATCCAAAGTCGGATTTGATAAAGGTGTGACTTCTGATGAATTTAATGCGATTGTTCACGCACTTGATTATGAAGAACAGGCCACAGTATTCAGGGCATTGGGTATTGTTGATTCAGATGCGTTGTTGAGCGCAAGCTGGGTCAATAAAGGTAAAGGCAACTATAAAGTATTCAGAGGTCAAGGATATATCCTAAAAGTTGATTGTGATGATATTCACGCAGGTTTGCCTGTAGACTTTGGCTCAGGATACAAAAAAGATTATGAC
>CAMGGL010000096.1 GCA_946055575.1 uncultured Candidatus Melainabacteria bacterium | reverse complement strand
AAATACTTCCTATTTATATTGTACCAAAATATAAAATATTTTAAGTTTGTAATTTATATTTTTTAATTTTAAATGAATATATAATTAATAATACTTAATATTACTTATTTAATTCATTCATAATCATATAAAATAAGAATATACAAATTTTTTAAGGAGATAAACATGACATTTAATGCTATTGAGCAGCACATAGTAGTAGTAGTTACAAATTATTTATTTAATTCTAATGTAGAATTTGAGAATGATGATAACTCAAAAATATATATGCAAAAATATGGATTAAACAAAATTTTACCTGACATAAAAACTCCTATAGGTAATATCTCTCCAAATATTGTTCAACAAATGCAAGGCGTAATACCTATTGTAAATTATGAAGATGAAAACAAAAATTTAAGATTAACATATAATGATATTGATAAAAATATTTCATTTGAAGTTCAAAAAGTTAATAAGGACAGTATAAAGCTATTAAAAGATGCTATCAAAGATTTTATAGATATTAAGATGTCCGATATTAAAGCAATAGGATTGAACTTTATTTCTCTATATAATCTTGGAGATAAAAAACTAAAAATACTTAATAATGATATTGAAAAATATTTACCCAATTTCAAAAAAAACATTGCATTTCAATTAACATTGTTATTGCAATTAGATGATTGTGTAGCAACATATAAAATAAGAAAAAAATCTGGTGGAGATGATACAAATGAAGACAGAATATATCAAATTGATGCTAATCTTCATTTTGATATCTCTTTAGGTCGAACACAGGAAAAAATCAATAAGATTAACAATATTACTGATAATATTGATACAAAATATTTTCCAATTTTTAGTGAAGAATGTAATAACATATTGGCAATGAATGATGGCAAGAAAGAAGAATGAATTAATTCCAAATACACAAGAAAATATCAACGGGTATTCTGATACAACATCTTCAATGTTACAAAAAGATGTTGGTTTTGAAGTGAGTACTTCTTCTTCATATTCGAACAAAATTAATTATGAATTAATAGAATACAGAATGAAACAATTAGAACAAAATGTGGATGAATTAAAAGCTGAAATACAGCAGCCAATATTTAAAAAACTTGAGAAGTACAAATGGGTTCTTGGAATAGTTGGAACCATTATTATTTCGATTATTGCGTGTATATTTAGATTATATAGTACAAATTTGGATAATAAATTTAATAATATTATGGAAAAATTGGATAATAATAACAAAATAATAGAAGCTCAATCAAAAGAAATTTCCGAATTAAATAAAAAAATAAATATCCTAGAATATGCAAACAATATTAATAAACAAGAACAAACTATAAATAAAAAATAATTTATACTTTAATCTCAATCTCATAGTTAATTTAATCTTGTTCTGTATGTTAAATTACAGCAGTCAGGGGGACTTGAACATGAATTTTTCATGTTGTGAAAAATTCATCGGTTCAGCCGATAAATCGGCATACTTTCGCGGTAAGGCTCGAGTTCCAAACTCTCGCCAACGCTCAAGCAAAGTCCCGCCGTCGACACCATTAAGTTAAACTGTCATGCTGAACTCGTTTCAGCATCTTATGGTTCGGGCGTAGAACCACAAGTCGGTAAGACCCTGAAATAAGTTCAGGGTGACGAGAAAAGACAAGTCCCGCCTACGACATTATTTTAAGAATAAAGTTTTAAACCAACCATAGAGGATTATTAAATGAAAAATTTTTTGTTAATTATTACTATTGTTTTACTAGGTATTAACTTGTGTTATGCCTCTGACTATCATTGTAATGGAATAATAGTAAATAAAAATACCTCGGCTGAATTGTTCTGCAAACCAGTATTAGATTTAATTAATGACATATATCGTTCAGAACATGACAAAGAAGCTTATGCATACAATATGCGTAAGTATCAAAACTGCTTGAACAGTTATAATTGTGCGAGAGCAGAAATGCAAAAAGGTTTATGTCAACCAGCAACAAAACGAGTTTATAAAGGAAGTTGTGAAGAAACGATTACGGAATATTCTGTGTCAGGTAATGTAGTTCAAAGTTCTTCTACTGGTGGAAATATAGCTTGTATGAAAAGAAAATTTGATTCTGAAACAAGAGAAATGCTAGAATCATCAGGTATCAAATAGTGAGGTAGTAATCATATTTATAATCGTTGTAGTTCTGCTATTGATAGCATATTTATTAATATTATGTGTCGCGAAACAAAAGAATATTTCTATGCAACAACCATATACTCCAAAAGATTGTCAAAATGGAAATATAGACTTAGTTTTAGAAGTTGTAGATAGTGATAAACAAATTGTTGCATTAAAAGAATTGCGTTTAATCTTAGATTTAGATTTAAAAACTTGTAAGTACATCATTGACAATGCACCAATAGTAATATTAAAAAATATAAGTGAAGAACAAGTACAATATTTGCAAAAGAAATTTAATTACATAGGTGTAAATGTATCGTTTAAGAACAATTTTAATGGTTGAGATTGTTTGAAATTTACATATCGTTTGTACTCCATGTCTAAAATTGTTCTCATTTGTAATAAACCTGCGTTGAATGCTTCATAACCAACACAACCTTGTGATACACATTGCATTTATCACCTAACTCTGCTACAATTTTCTTGTCAAAAGGTTCCAAAATAGTAACCTTATCGACAGATAAAAAATTTAGGACAAATGTCCTAAATTTTTTTATGCAGTCAGGGGGACTTGAACATGAATTTTTCATGTTGTGAAAAATTCATCGGTTCAGCCGATAAATCGGCATACTTTCGCGGTAAGGCTCGAGTTCCAAACTCTCGCCAACGCTCAAGCAAAGTCCCGCCGTCGACACCATAATAGAAGTAGGTTGGAGTTTCTACCTCAACGATAATAAATTTGTTGGGCTGAAAGCCCAACCTACACGCTCCTATCTTAGATGATGGGATGAAGTATCTCAGGATGACATGAGTGTTTTTATCGAAATTGTTAAATAAAGGTTAAGAAAGAACGATTTCCTGCAAAAAAGAGTTATAACATAGGTGTTGAAAGAAATAAGAAATAAAAAAGAAAGGAGCAAATTATGAAATTTTTAGTTAGAAAAACACCGGACAACTTTATCAGAACTGTGAATGACGAAATCAGCTCTTTACTTAACAGACATTTTGACAATTATTTCCCTGATGCAAATTACTGGGAAGATGCAGAAAAACTTTCAATGCCTATAGAAATTGCAGATAAAGGAAAAGAATTTGATATCCGAGCTGAACTTCCGGGAGTAAAAAAAGAAGATTTAGATATTGATATCGAAAAAGATTTCTTAAAAATTAATGCGAAAAAGTTTGACGAATCAAAAGAAGAAAATAAGGATTACAAACATTCTGAGTTTAGTTATGGTGAATTTTCAAGAACAATTCAATTACCGGAAGAAATTGATATTGACAAAACCGAAGCTAAATTAGAACATGGTGTTTTAAAGATTATTGCACCAAAAATATATAAAGAAAAAGAACAAATCAAAAAATTGATTGTAAAATAAATTTATTTATTGAAAGTCTTATTGAGTATGCAGGTTAGAATAATTTCGACCTGCATATTTTTTGCGAGTGCAATATTTAATACTTGTGTTATCATTTACTCTCACTCATGTTACCCCGAACAAGTCCGAGTACAATACAAAAGTCTACCAAAGGTCAAGCTGAGTAGAGGATGAAAGCGAAAGCGATATCCGTTTAATGCGAGGCGTGTTTCAGTTTTTTGTTTGAGGGATTTACACCTGTGTCATCCTGAACTTGTTTCAGGATCTTGCCGTTGGTGAATTTTGCTATATTTTTAAAGCTCCTGAACAAAACAAAATCTACGCAGCTGCGCTACTTGATTTTTAGTTTTTGTATTTGGTTTTCTGTTTGATATCAAATAAATTGGAGTTTAAATCCTTAATGTTGGATAAGACGGATTGGACGTTGGAGATTGCAAGTTGGATATTGGTAATTTTGTCAACATTGATAGTTGCTTTTGTACAACATAAAATAAACAAGGTAAATGAAACGGCATATCCTGATGCTCCTAAAAATACTTGGAAAGTTTCAAATACGGTTTGGTTAATTATTTTTATTGTTCTGTATGTGTTAGCGTATTTGCCGGCGTAAATATTATTTCTCAACGAGGGTAAATCTTAGTAAACTTTCGTTGTTAACTGTTTCATTCCACATTCTTGCAGGTCTTACCCATACTTTGTTGTCTGAAACCGCTTGATAAACAATCATATCTTCCAAAGTTTCCGAATGTTTTGCAAGGGCGATTATCTTATACAGATTGCCCTTGTAGTGTTTGTATATTTTCCCTATTGTGATTTCTTGCATAATTATATCTATCCTAATTTTAAAACTGCGCTATGACGTAATGTTGTAGCATTTTCGTTTCTGTATGAGAAAAATTTGTCATTGTTATGAACCGTACAAAATTCGCAAACATCAAGTTTTTTTATTCCTATTTCCTCAAGTTGACGTTTGTTTATGTTTTTAAGGTCTACAAAAATCTGACCTTCTCGTATTTCTGATAATCCGTCAAAATTGTTGACCGTTTTTGAAAGCTTTTCAAAAACATCTTCTCCTACATTGTAACAGCAAAATCCGATAGCAGGTCCAATAATTGCTGTTATATCAGATATTTTAGAACCCAGTTCTACCATTTTTTGTACAGTAAGCGGTGCAATCTTTTGAACAGTTCCGCGCCAACCAGCATGGGCAATTGCTCCGATATTTTTTACTTCATCATATAAAATAATTGGTGTACAGTCAGCAAAATTTAAGTATATTCCTATATCTTTTTGTGTCAAAATCAACGCATCACAATTAGGATAAGTCTTTTGCAAATCGCTTACGATGTTAATGTTTGCACTATGTGTTTGTTCAGGCATAATAAACTTGCTTTTATCAATTTTAAGGTGTTCACACAGAAGATTTTTATTATCCTTGATTTCTACGCTTAATTCAGAGCCTTTGTCACAAATGCAAATATCTCTTGTCGTAAAAAAAGCTTGAGCCTTTTTTATCAGGTCTGATTTTAGTATTTCTTTGTCTTTAAGTTTTTCAAAATAAAACATATATTAATTATATCAAAATTAATAGTTAAGAAACGTAAACTTTTTATAAAGGTATTGTCAATTTTTTGTTCAATTTTTCATTATTAAATATATGGGGAATATATAAAGGAGATATAAAATGGGGATAAGTTCAGTAGCAGTTTTTGGAACAGCGCAAAGTGTAAGTGATAATTCCTGTACAGTTAAACAAAATGAGAAAAAGTTTTCACCGCTTTTTGCGTTTGATAAGATGACAACCAGAATAAAATCAATGAGGCTTTCTGAGGCTGCTGAATATAATAAGACAGATGATAGTGTTGATTTGGTAAACCAACAATGGCGGGATATGGCAAATAGCGGCGATCCTAATACCGGAGCAAAATATCAAGAATTAGTTAAGGATTTTGCAAGTAAATATATCAAAGAAATTGATGAAAAATTCGGAAACGGTGATGGAAAATTAACTTTTGAAGAATATGCAAAATCCGAGTATGCAAGTATGTCCGTATTTGATTATGTATATAATAATAAAGAAGCGCAACAAGCTTTGAAAAATGCTTTCAGAAGACTGGATTATAACAAAGATAAAGTTATTGATGAAAAAGAATTGACGGTTTTGATAGCTGCAATGGATTATGATACCGAAGCAAATGTAAACGGTCGTATTACAATTAATGATTATATGAGAACATCAATTCAGCTCGGCTCGGATAAAGAGGTGTTCTTAGATAAGTTGTTACCTTATATTTATAATTCATATTTTAATCAAAAATAACGCAAACCGAAAAACCAATAAAAGGCGGGGCACATTTAATAGTTGCCCCGTTTTGGTGTAAAAATGTAACAAGTTTTATGGTTGTTAGCAAAATTTAGGAAAAATATGTTTTATATAATATGAAGGTAATAAAGTGAAGGTGTTTATATGCAGATAAATCCATTAGCAGAAAGTAAGTTATTACAAATAGAAGCATGTTGTAGTTTTGGAGTGGGAAGTACAAGGTTGCAAGAATTGATGCGTAAATTAAGACAGTTGGCTGCAAAATTAAGACGACTAATGACACAGATGACAATGGCAAAAACACCTGATGAACGTCTTAAAATTCGTATGAAAATAGATAGCGTTATGGCAGAAATTGCCGCTGTAGAAAGAGAAATAAAAACAGGTTAAGGGAAAGAGTTGCAGCACAGTTAAGGTGTAAAAATTTGCATCTTACAAACTTATCCCCTCTCCTAAGATAGGAGAGGGGAAGGGTGAGGTCTGGTCAAGGTTGAACATTATGTGCAATATTGAGCAAGACCCTGAAACGCGCCTTGTATAAAACGGGTATCGCTAACACTTACATCCTTTGCTCGGCTTGTTCAGGGTGACATGGTCGGGTAAGTGCAATGGTATAGCGAATATGTCATCCTGAACTTGCGGATTTTCGGTAGAGTGAGCGAATGAAATGAGCGAAACTCGTAAGAGCAAAGAACACGAATGAGCGACTAAATCCGACAGGGTTTAAAAGCGAAAAAAGTGTTCTGCACACCCGAATAATTCAAGACAATTTCAGAATCTTTTCAACCTTAGTAAACATACCCATTGGTAAGTTGTTAACTTTTGTAAATATGAGTTTAAAAAGCCTCAAACCCAGTTATAATGCCCTATATGATATGATATGATATGATGTGGTGAGGTTTGGCAATTCTTTTGACTTGAGTGTTTTTATAAAAACATAGGCAATATTTGCTCGATATTGTTAGAAAACACGAAAGGAGATTATTATGAAGATTGATGCATTAGGTTCAGGACAGTATGGAGTGGAAAGTTTAGGACTTTCAAAAACAGAAAATGCACAAACTGAGCCTCTTTTTACTTCATATCAAACTATACAACAAAATCCTGTTTGTAAAGAATTTAACGATTTATGGAAAACAGGTACTGAAGTTATGAAAAGACCGATGAATGAAGATGAACTTATAAAAAAGGGATATGTAAAAAAACAGATTGGTAACAACGGAACTGTTATGTATCAAAATTCTAAAACCAGAGAAACTGTTTTTGTAACAGAACCTCAAAATCCGGGAGATCCTATTGAATATTGTTACAAAAATCGTTCAATGAGTAATAATATGAAATTTGACCAATCCGGTAAGTTTGTAGGTGGTGAAATTATAGCTAATGGAAAAACGTATAAATACCAGTTGGATATGGAGGGTAAACCGTTTTTGATTGATTGTCAGGTAAATGACTTAATGACGAGAAATGCATATTAAGCAAAGATAATAAGAAAAGTTAATAAAAATATACCCTCTCCAATTTTAGGAGAGGGCATATTTAGGTCTAGTCAAGGTTTAACGCATATGTCATCCTAATCCCAAAGCACCTGAAAGAGCACGTGAAGTTGCAAAAACAGGACTTAAACTTTTAGAAACTCATCCTTTAAATCCTAATGCTTGGCGTGCATAGTGTAAAAACCTCAAATGTTTGACAAATAAAGGGTTTTGGCGATTTCGCCAAAACCCTTTATTTATGCAATGTTTACTGGTTATGTTAAATAATCATTATTGCCGAAATGCAATTATAATCAAATGTTTGGTTATTTTAAAAAAAAT
>CAMGGL010000095.1 GCA_946055575.1 uncultured Candidatus Melainabacteria bacterium | reverse complement strand
TTCCTATATCTCTTTTATCGGCTCATTCTTCTTTTTTCTTTAATTTTTTCAACTTATTTTGTAATATTTTGTTACATTTCCTTCTTTAGGTGTAAATTTTTATCTTAAAACGTTATTTTTTTCTTAAGATTAGAAAATCTGTTTATATTTATGTTACACTTGGGAATAATAACAGACTTTGAGAGGAAATATTTAATGATAAAATTTTTATTAAAGCTTTTAGGCGATCCGAATGAGAAAAAAGTTAAGTCAATGATGGGGATTGTTGAGCATATAAACGCTTTGGAACCTGAGTTTGCAAATATGACAGATGATGAATTGAGAGCAAAAACTCAAGAATTTAAGGATATTTTGGCAAAACGACCTACATCAAAAAACTTTAAAGAGGATTTGAGGCTTGAGAAAGAGGCTTTGGATAAAATTTTGCCGGAGGCATTTGCAACTGTCAGAGAAGCAGGAAAACGTGTATTGAATATGCGGCATTTTGATGTTCAGCTAATTGGCGGTTATTTCTTGCATAACGGTCATATTGCCGAAATGAGAACAGGTGAAGGTAAAACTTTGGTAGCAACTTTACCTGCATATTTGAATGCTTTGACCGGTAAAGGTGTCCATGTTGTTACCGTAAATGATTATTTGGCAAAACGTGACAGTGAATGGATGGGGAAAATATACAAATTTTTAGGATTGACCGTTGGTGTTGTTCTTGCAAATGATGCGTCAAGGGATTTTGAGGTTAAACGTGCCGCATATCAATGTGATATCACTTATGGAACAAACAATGAATTCGGATTTGATTATCTGCGTGATAATATGGCTGGCAGTAAAGAAATGCTTGTTCAAAGACCATTTAATTATGCAATAATTGACGAAGTTGATAGTATTTTAATAGATGAAGCAAGAACACCTTTAATTATAAGTGGTCGTTTGGCTCAGTCTGCCGAAACATATCAATTAATGGCAAAAATAGCACCTCAATTGGAAAAAGATGTTGATTATACCGTTGATGAAAAAAATAAAAATGTCATTTTGACGGAAGAAGGTATAGATAGAGCGCAAGAGTTAATCGGCATCAAGGATTTGTTTGATATTCAAACTCAATATGCTCACCACCTGTTACAGGCATTGAAGGCGAAAGAATTGTTTGTTAAAGATACCGATTATGTTGTCAGAAATGGCGAAGTAATGATAGTTGATGAGTTTACCGGACGTTTAATGGAGGGTAGACGTTGGTCAGACGGGTTACATCAGGCTGTAGAGGCTAAGGAAGGTGTGGAAATTCAAGATGAAACTCAAACTCTTGCAAGTATTACTTTCCAAAACCTATTCAGATTATATCCGAAATTGTCAGGTATGACGGGTACTGCGATGACTGAAGAAGCTGAGTTCGGGAAGATTTATAATCTTGAAGTTACTACTATTCCTACGAATAAGCCTGATATAAGAATTAATCATCCTGATGTTATTTATAAATCTGAAGTTCAAAAATATTTGGCAGTTGTTGATGATATCATTGAACAGCATAAAATGGGCAGACCTGTTTTGGTTGGTACTATAAGTATTGAAAAATCTGAATATGTATCGCAATTGCTACGTCAGAGAGGTATTCGTCATAATGTGTTGAATGCTAAGCATCACGAAAAAGAGGCAAATATCATTGCGCAAGCCGGCAGGGTTGGAGCGGTTACGATTGCAACTAATATGGCAGGGCGCGGAACTGATATTTTGTTAGGCGGTAATGCTGAGTATATGGCAAAAGAAGAACTGGATGAGCGTGGAATTGATGAATCAAATCCTGATTATGAAAATATTAAAAATGAAACTCTTGAAAAAGCAAGAGCAATAACGGAATATGAACACGCGAAAGTTGTAGCCGCAGGAGGTTTGCATGTAATAGGTACGGAACGTCATGAATCTCGTCGTATTGATAACCAGTTAAGAGGTCGTGCAGCTCGTCAGGGAGATCCTGGTTCTACCAGATTTTTCTTATCGTTGGAAGACAATTTGATGAGAATATTCGGCGGTGAAAAAATTACACAACTTATGACAGCATTGAATGTGCCTGAAAATATGGCAATCGATCATCCTCTGATTACAAAACGTATTGAATCCGCTCAAAAGAAAGTTGAGACTTTCCATTTTGATATGAGAAAATCTGTTTTGGAATATGATGATGTAATGAATATTCAGCGTGAAAAATTTTATCGTCAACGACGTAGAGTTTTGGCGGGAGAAAGTTTGCAAGATGATATTCAATATATGATGGAGCGTGAAGTCGACAGGCTTATGAGAAGTTATATCTCTCCTGAGCAAAAGGTTGAAGAATATGTTTATGAAGACTTGCAGACCATGATTAAGGAGCTTCATTCGACTGTTCCGCAATTGTCATCGTTTGAGGTTTCTGATATTCAAAATATGCGTTTTGAACCAATGTATAATAAAATTAAAGATTTTGTGCTTGATGCTTATAAAACACATGAAGTCGAAATTATCAATTTCTACAACAATGTTGTTCAGGAATATAATGCAAATTATGAGCTCCAAGAACCTTTTACAAGTAATAATTTGGTAAGACAATTGGAAAAAGATGTTTTACTAAAGGTTGTTGATAATAAATGGATTGATCATCTTCACAACATAGATATGCTCCGCGATGGTATCGGGTTGCGTGCGTACGGTCAGAAAGATCCTTTGATTGAGTACAAAAAAGAAGCTTATGATTTATTTAATAAGATGATGTACGAAATTCAAAGCGAAACGGTTAAACATTTGTTCAGAACGAGGTTTGGAGTACAAGTAGTAGGTCCTGATTCGAATAACATCTAATAACAATTTACATTTGCTTAACATGTTTTAATAAATTGTTTATATATGGCAATTCTATTTTCTGTATAGACTTTATATATATAAGGGGAATATAGAGAAAATATGTACGTACCATGTATGCCTAGTTTTAATAGTTGTGCTTTCGGATTTGGCTCATTTGTAGCACCGCCACCTCCGCCACCTATGCCGTGCTGTTTGCCGCCATTTGGTATGTTAACATGTTCTCCGCATTCTTCTTTTGCAATGGGTAACGCTATTGCGTCTTCTGTGTTTGCTCATCCGACAAATTCAATGTTTTACGGCTCATCTTCTAATCCGTTTTCTTCGGGAATGAATTATAATTACAATCTGAGTTTCGTAAATCCGTTTGGGTATAATAATTTCTTTGTAAATCCAATGCCTTATATTCCGACCCCTAATTTTTCATATAATTTTTATGATATAACACCGATTCCGATTTATACTCCGCAAAATCCTTTGTTTAGTTATAATGGTGTTTCAAGTTCTACTTCTGTATGCGCATTAAATACAAAAGATAATGCGAGTTGGCGTAGCTTGGGATACAATTCGTCAGCCGGAGTAAGACTTTCTAATTATGCGCTAAATCATTCTGTCGGATTTACGGGATACTGTGCAAAATATGTTAAAAATGCGATAGCTGCAACAGGTTTGGGTTCTTATGTAAATGGTGATGCTTGGGAAATGACATCTATCTTAAGATGTAACAGGAACTTTAGAGAAATTTCGCCAAGAGGTATAGATGTTAATAATTTACCTGCAGGTTGTATCGTTATATATGACCGAAATACAAACGGATTCGGGCAATACGGCCATGTCGAGATTGTAACCGGTGACGGACGTGGCGTTTCTGACGGTATTACCAGTAGGTTAAAACGAAATCCTAGTGCAATATTTATTCCTGTAGCTGCATAAACAAAAAATGCGCCCGGGGGGAGTCAAACCCCCGACCTTGAGCTTCGGAGACTCACGCTCTATTCGTCTGAGCTACGGACACATATAAAAAGAGGCGGATGTTTCTCCGCCTCTCAATTATATCATAAAATTCTACTTTAAGAAATCTGATGCGTTAACAGCATTTTTTGCAGCTTCTTTAGCTTCAAAGAACGGATATGAACGAATGCCGAGCATTGCCGCAATCATTGAACTAGGGAAGATTTCAACTGCATTGTTAAGTTCATTAACCGCGCTGTTGTAAAATCTTCTTGCTGCTGCAATATGTTCCTCAACTTCAGAATATGTTTGCATAGCTTGTAGCATTGTTTGGTCAGATTTTAATTGTGGGTAGTTTTCAACGCTAACCATCAATTGTCCCATTCTTGATGCAATTGCATTATCAAGGTTAATTTTTTCAGAAATTGTTTCAGCTGTGGATTGAAGTCCTGCTGCTCTGCTTCTTAACTTTGTAATTTCATCCATCAAGCCTCTTTCATGTTCCATGAATTTTTTAGCTATTGTTAATATATTTGGGATTAAGTCATAACGTTTTTCAAGTTGAACGTCAATTCCACCCATTGCTTCTTTTACTTTGTTACGTTTTTGGATTAATTGTACGTACAAGTTGTAAAGTATGGCAAGAATTGCCAGTAATACCAGTAAACCGATAATTGTTGGGACGCAAAGTGTAACCATTTAATTCCTCGCTTTCTTAAAACATTTTCTATTATAACATATTTTTCATGGTTTTTCAAGATATACCTCTGAATTACAAGCCCAGCTTCTTATCCAGCTTGAAGTGGTCAACCAATGCCAGAATTGATGCAAATTCGTTAAACAAAGTTTCAAACTGTTCTCTGTTACCGATAGGTTTTACAAGACTGCACAAATTGAATAAGTCACAACCTGTGTGTGGTGCTATAAATACCGAATTGCCGTAGAATGAAGCATAGGCAAATTTTGAAGAAAAAGCTGTTTCAATCTGTTTAAACCTTTCCATAAATGCAGTTGTAAGAAGGTATCTTGATTCGATTTGGTCTGTTGAATAAACGACGTATTTTTTATCAAATTCAGGGTCTTCAAGTTTAACTTCGCTCATTTTTGCACGTTTAAGGTCATCATATTTGTCTCTGTAACCCGGTTTTTTCGGGCGAATAACTGTTACTCCGTCAAAATTTTTATTCATTGAAAATTTGATAACAACCCCTTCGAGAATTGTTTTTGCATTGTTGCCGCTGCCTAATTCATATTCACATTCAGAAATTGCAACTTTAACATCTCTGTATGTGCCGATGAAGCAGTCGTCAAATTTTTTTGAACATTTTTTTGCAAACGGAATAATCATACATGATTCAATTTCCTCAGGTTTAACCGGCGGGGTTTCCTGCCAGTAAAATCCCGGAACTGCATGCATCAGGGTTGGCATAATGAGTTTTTTGACTTTTTTCTCAAAGGATTTTTTAATCCAATACCAAATACCGAAAGCTGCCGCTATACAGCCCCAGAATAGGTCGCCGGAGCCTCTCCCGTCTACAAATAAAAATACGCAGACCGCTGCGATACCAAAAACGATAGCCGCTGTAACCGCCCACTTGAGACGTTTTTTACGTTCGCCTTCAAATCCTAAAAGTACAGGCATTACTTTTTCTTCAAGTAATTTTACATAATCTTTTTTAAATTGCTCAATTGAATACTCTTCTTCTGCTTGTTGTGAAGGTTGAGCTACTTGTGATGCAGGTGCTTCTGTCGATGTTTGAACAGGTGCTTGTTCTAATGAATTTTGAATATCATTAGCAATTGGATTTATTTGAATTTTGTTCAAATTGTCACCGTTGCCTCCGATACTTGGTATTGTCATACTTTTCTCTCCTATTTGTTTTTATTCCCAATCTTTATTAGTAATTTGTGCCTAATTTTTCTTTTGAAACAACTTCATTAAAAGGTTTTCTTAATTTTTTTGTTTCGGTTTTTGAATCTTCATAACCGAGTGTTAATAGTTCAACCAGTACGTGTTTATCACTCAGGTTAAGTTTTTCTTTAATTTGTTGAGCGTAATTGTCGTCTTTGTGGGTAAGTTCGTTGGAAATTGCTCCTACAATGCACGCTCCGACTCCTAATTCCTGAGCCTCCAACGTCATATAAGAAACCGCGTAGGTCAATTGTTCCACACTTCTTAATAGTGTTTCATATTCACCCAGTAAAGACGGATTGAGTAATTTTGAGGTTACTATGAATTTTTCGGTTTCTTCGTCAACCCCTTTTTGTTGCAGAACTTTGCCAAAATGTGTTTTTTCCCAAGCGCTTAAATCGGCAACGCAACAAATAACGGCAGGTGCTGCCAATACCTGTTGTTGCCTGCCGGATACTTCATAAAGTAATTGCTTGGTTTCCGGATTTGTTACGACAATAAATTTCCATGACTGAACATTCACCCAAGAAGGAGCTAAACGACCTGCCTCCAAAATTTTTTTCAGTACCGAATCTTCAATGGGTTTATTTGAGTATTTTCTGACACTTTTTCGATTTTGGATTGCATTCATTACCATAATTTTTCTCCTTTATTTGTTGTCACCGCCAAGCACTACGGTAAAATCGGTTGCCGCACACATAAAAGTAGCGGGGTCATATACAAATTGTCTTGATTTCACTTCAGGAACCTGTTTTTTTAGGTTTGCATAGTAATCTATTGTTATATATTTGTTGTGCGCAATAAATTGAGAATGAGATGAATTTAATGTTCCCGAACAACGAACTTCAATTCCTGCATTTTCAAGTGCTTTTTTTACCTCTCTGGCTTCTGAAAGTTTATCAGGAGAACTCATTATGCTTGCACTATAGCTTTCTTTTACGCCGTCGGCTTTTTGTCTGTATATAAGTCTGTCAACAACTTCTTGTGTTTTTTCAGGGTCTAATATCCAGTAGCTGATGTATCCATGCTTATTTGGTGCACCCGGCAACATTGCAATTTCAATATTATCCATATCAAAACCTTTTGCAAGTGATGCGTACTGTGTCATTTCGTATACTGACATATCTGTTTTTATATATTTATTTGCTACTGAAATAATTTTTGGAATTTTTGTAATGGTTTCAGGTTTTTGTAAATCAGCAAGCAATCCTCTTAAAAACCATTGTTGACGTTGAGTTCTACCAATGTCACCCAAAGCATCATGACGGAAACGCAAATATTCTACTGCATCTTTTTCTGTCAGATGATGTTTGCCTTTGGAAAAGTTGATATGAAGGTTTCCGGCATAATCGTTATAGTGCATGTTCTTTTCAACATAAATATCAACTCCGCCAAGAGCTTGAACGATTGCTCTAACCGCGTCATCATGGAACATCACATATTTGTCAATGTGAACTCCTAATGTATCTTCAACTGTCTGAATGGTCATTCCTATTCCGCCGATTGCGTGTGCGGCATTTATTTTTTGAACCCCCATTCCTTTTGGTAAATATACTTTACTGTCCCTTGGTATGGAAATAGCGTTTACTGTTTTACTTTTTGGGTCAATGTTTAATAAAATCATTGTATCTGTTCTTGTTCCGACCCAAAGATCAGAATCCGCACCATTGGAATCCACTCCTAACAGTAATATATTTTTACGTTTCGGTCCAAATGGAAATGTAAATTCAGCCTTTTCTTTGGAGCTGTTACTTAATGATAATTTTGATAAAAAGTTTGATAAAAACGAATTTTTACCAATATTTTCTGAGATAAACTCCTGTTTGTTTGCAAAAAGCAAAAGTGCAAGAATTGCAGTCAGGAAAACTATTGTCATTGTTGTTAAAGTTTTTCTGAACGCAGATTGTGAATGACGTCTGCTTGATGTGTAGTTTTCAAAAGGATTATCCGCCGAACCGTTTGTATATTTTGAGTTTCTTCTTCTTTTCCCGTTTGCGCCGGAAGTACGTCTGTTATTATCTTTCATCTTTAACATTTCTCAAATTATTCTTTCTCGCATATAATACATAATTCTATACTAAATTTTTTCTAAGGGTATACTGTAAACTATGTATTTTA
>CAMGGL010000094.1 GCA_946055575.1 uncultured Candidatus Melainabacteria bacterium | reverse complement strand
AAATTTGGTTTAATATTCTTAACAATAGTTTATGAAAAATACAGGCGGGTGTAAGATGAACATGTTTAAACGATGGTATGATGCGGATGCGGTTGTAAGTCGTGCGGTAAATGAATTGGAAAAAATGCCTGAGCAAATTCAGGTGAGATGTGCGGATTTTATTATTGATTTGTTGAAGGATGTTGAACTCGAAAAGTTGAGTTTGGAAGATCAATACAACTATATTATGCGCAGATGGTATGATAAGAATATAAAAGTTTCTCATGCTATTGAATATTTGAGACTATCTCCGGAAGAAGTCAGACGTGATACAGCGTTAAAGGTGTTAAAATATCTTAAAGAAATTACGAAAGAAGATGCTTAATAATTAGACTATTTTTATATATTATAGTTTAATTGTTAAGGAGGGTTTTCAAGTGAAAGACAAGGTTGTAGACCTTTTTTCAAACAGTAATAGCCGTGTTGCGTCAGCAACGGGGCATCAGGTAAAATTTTATGCCGGATTTAACTATGTCAAATTGAAGAAAGATAAAAACGGGAATAAATTTATAAAAGAAAACCTTTTGAATTACGCAGAAAAGTGCCATTATATGGTAACGGTTATGCGAGAAATAGATGGTGAAACTGTTTTGTACAGTTACGATGTGCCAAATGCTGATTTGTTTAAGTTTATGAAATCCTTTGAGGAGAACACTTTGGATGGTGTTATTATAGAAATTGAAAAGTATTTTCCCGAGGGATTAGCCTAGTAGAGAAAGATAATGTGTTTTTTTAATAAGTATCATGAAAGTTTGTTTAATTGCTCAAAACCATATCAATATGTAGGTGGAGAGTATTTATCCCATAATAAGGACTTTGATAGTGCAAAAGTTCGATTTGCGTTGGCATTTCCTGATAAGTATGAAATAGGTATTTCAAATTTGGGTGTTAGGGTATTGTATGAGCTTGTAAACCAACAGCCGGATTTTATGTGTGACAGAGTTTATGCTCCTGAACCTGACTTTAAACCGTATCCATTGTATGCTTTAGAATCAAAACGTCCGTTGAAAGATTTTGATGCCGTGGGTTTTTCTTTGCAGTATGAAATGTCCTATCCAACGGTTTTAAAGATGCTTGAAATGTCTGGTATTCCTTATAGAAATGAAGATAGAACCGATGAAGATCCGATAATTTTTGCGGGTGGACCGTGTGCTTATAATCCTTTGCCTTTGAGTGAATTTATTGATGTGTTTATGATAGGAGACGGCGAGGATTCAATTATTGAGGCTTGTAAAATTTTAGAACAAACAAAAGGTTTATCAAGAATTGAAAGGATAAAGGCGCTTTGTGAAGGAGAGAACTCAGGACGTTATAGTGCAATTTTGGGAGGAAAGGTAAGAAAAAGAATTGCGCAATTAAAGAATGAGACAGCTTTAAATTCTTATCCGATACCGTTTTCATCTTCAATTCAAGATAGAGCTATTGTAGAAATTAGGCGAGGTTGCGGCAGGATGTGTCGTTTTTGTCAACCGGGTCATGTAACATTGCCTATTAGAGAGCGTGAGGCGGAAGATATTATAAAAATTTCTAAGGAGCTTGTTAATAATACAGGTTATGATGAATATTCTCTGTTGTCTTTGTCTTCAAATGATTATGCGAATATCAATGAAGTTATCAAAGAGTTAGCGCTCGATTTTAACGACCGAAAAGTATCTGTATCATTGCCAAGTCAAAGAATAGACGGGTTTAATTTGGAGTTGGCAAATCTGGTTCAGAGTGTCAGAAAATCTACAATGACACTTGCTCCGGAAGCCGGCAGTCAACGATTGCGGGATGTAATTAAGAAAAATATAACTGAAGAACAAATAATGAATGCTGTTTTGACGTTGTATGAAAACGGTTGGTCGAGGGTTAAATTTTATTTTATTTGCGGATTGCCGACAGAAACATTGGAAGACATGGATGAGATGGCAGAATTATTCCGAAAAATCCGTTATCGTTCACGCTTGATAAAAAAAGAGAAAAATTTGAAGCATTCACTTGATTTGACTTGTACTTTATCAATTTTTGTTCCAAAGCCGTTTACTCCATTTCAATGGTGTCCGCAGATGGATTTGGAGGTCGTTACTCAACATATTCACCATTTGATGGAACAAGTGAAACATATCAAGGGTGTAAAAGTGAATTACCATGAAAAGTTTGTTTCAATCTTGGAGGCTGTCTTAACTCGCGGAGATGCTTCAATGTGCAAATATATTGAGGCTTTGTACAAAAAAGGTTGCTATTTGGATGCTTGGGGTGAATATTTTGATAAAAATGTATGGTTTGAAACCGCAAAACAACTGGGTATAGATTTGAATGCTTTAGCTCAAAAACAATATTCGCTTGACGAAGAATTGGCTTGGGATTTCATCGATATCGGAATAAATAAAGAGTGGCTTGTACAAGAATATAACAAGGCGTTTTCGGTTGATGAAAATTCTTCGCATATTGTTCCTACTTGCCAGCATCATTGTGTCGGGTGTGGGGTTTGTCAAAATTTTGGGGTGAAGAAAATTATGGCAAAGCCGTATAAAGCCTCATCTAAGGCTCAGCAGCTTCAAAATACGGAACCTGTTGATCCGTCAATATGTCCTAAAAATGTTCGGGAAACTTTCAGATATCGAATAAAGCTGACTAAAACCGGTATATTGAAATATTTTTCGCATTTGGATTGGCAGAATACATTTTTTAAGGCAATAGCACGAACAAAATTAAAAGTTGCTTTTTCGTATGGTTATAATCCAACAATGAAAATTTCGATGGGCATAGCACTTCCGTTATTCTGCGAAAGTGAAACTGAGCTTGTAGATATCGAATTATGGGAGAACTCGGATGAAACTTTTGTAAAAAGTGAATTGCAAAAAGTTGTGCCTGACGGATGTGAAATTCTTTCGGTTAATCAAATTGAAAAATCAGAACCGGCAATAGATCAAAAGGCTTGCTGGGCAGAGTATAAGATTAAGATTTTCAATAAGGGAACCAACTCCAAAATTTCTGATTTTTGCCTTAACGGCGCAAATCGAAATTTTGCCCTCTCGCAAAGAGAGAGGGATTTTGAACAATCCCCTCTTTACTCGTTTGAAGATTTAGTGTATAATACTGAAAGAGTTTTGGCTTCTGATGAAATTATAATCGAGAAGAAAAACAAAAAAGGTTTAGTAAAAAAAACAGACATAAGGAAATCTATAGGTTCGCACCGTTTTGAAGGTGGTTGTCTGTTCATAGTATTAAAGACCGGTCAAGGGTCTGATATTGCACCGCTAAGGGCTGATGTTTTGATGAATATTATTGCCCCTGATGTAATGTTTGATATTACGCGTGTGAAATTTCTTACCGAGTCTTTGCATGAATTATAGAGTAAAGGAATTTTTATGAACGAGAAAAATCGAAATTCAAATCAACAGATTGTTGAGAAAAAAATTGTTATTGCTGAACGTGACAATATTGCAGCTGTTCTGGAAAATAAAAAAGTTACGGATTTCTTCATTCATCGAGGAGAAGTTTTGTTAGGAGATGTTTATCTGGCAACAGTTGATAATATTTTACCGAGTATTGATGCTGCGTTTGTTAATGTTGGTACTGATAAAATGGGATTTTTACATGCCCAAGATGTTATGGGAAAAGGTACATTAAAAGAAAAACTTTCACCGAAACAAAAACTGATAGTTCAAGTTGTAAAAGAACCTACTGGACATAAAGGCCCGAGAGTAACAACAGAAATAAGTCTACCTGGCCGTTTTTTGGTTTTGATGCCAAGTGAACCGGGTGTGAGTGTAAGTAAGAAAATCGAAAATTCAAAAGAACGTGCAAGATTAAAATCTATAGTGAATTTGATAAAACCTGTAGGTGTTGGCGTAATTATAAGAACTGAAGCGGAAGGTCAGTCAGAAGCTGATATTCAGGAAGATTTGGAAATCTTATTGGAAAAATGGAATAATATCATTACTTCTGCTGAAACATTAAATCCGCCAAATCTAATTTACAGAGATCAGGATTTACTTTACAGGGTTATCAGAGAGGCTTGTACTGATGATGTAAAAGAAATTATTGTTGATACTCCGTTTGCTTTGAATCGTGTTCAGACAATTTTGCAAAACTGGCATATTTCAAAGGGTGTTCAGGTAACTTTGTACAAAGGAACAGAACCGCTTTTGATAGCAATGGATATTCATAAAGAGATAAAAGCTGCTTTGAATGTAAAAGTTAATATGCCGTCAGGCGGTTATTTGTTTATTCAACAAACAGAAGCCTTAACTGTTATTGATGTCAACAGCGGAAAATTTGTAAGTTCCTCAACTCAGGATGAAACTATACTTAAAACAAATATTGAGGCTGTGCATGAAATTGCTCGTCAATTGAGATTGCGTAATATTGGCGGAATGATTATTATAGACTTTATAGATATGATGACAAGAGCTGATAAGTTGGCAATGATGGAGGAATTGGAAATCGCATTAGAGCCGGATAAGGCAAAACCTCAGGTTGGTCAGTTGTCGGATTTAGGGTTGGTAGAGTTAACCCGTCATCGTCAAGGTCAGTCTTTGTCTGAAATATTTACGAAAAAATGTCCACATTGTCAAGGTAGCGGATATTCAATGATTGAGTTTAATTTTGCAACCCCGACTGCAGAAGGTGAATACCGTGCAAAAGCTGCAAAATTAAAGCTCCCTACAGGTAATTTCAAAAAGAACAATAAATTCAACAAAAATCAACCTCAGCCGCAGGTGACTGAAAATACTGAACAAGAACAGCCACAGAAAATTGCGATTGAAACTGAACCGTCAGCGGTTGCTGCGGAAGAAATTGTAAAAAAAGAAAATAAACGCAGAAACAACCGCAGAAAACGTCCTGCAAATTCAGAAACAGCACCTCAAAACGAGGAAATTAAAATTTTGCAGGAAAATGTAGAAACTCCTGAAAAGGTAGAAGTTTCTGAACCTATTGCAGTTGAAACTGTTGAAACGACAGAAGAACCTAAAATTAAGGGTAAATCTCGTAAACGTAAAACAAAAAACACGGAAACTGAACTTGCGCAAACCGAACCTGTAAAAACAGAAGAAGTTGCTCAGGAAGAAGTTAAGGAAGAACCTAAAAAGCGCACACGCAGACCAAATCGAGGGTCTTCAAAGGCATCAAAAAGGAATAAAAAAACAGAGGAGATAAGTGAAGAATAACTTATTTGTAAATCGAGTTATAGTGGCAATTTTAGCAGTGTTTTTATGCACTGCTAACTTTGCACATGCTGCACTCCCTGCTGAAATCAAAACTGTTGCGGTGAAATTTACGCTTGCGATGTTCGGGGTTGTGCTTTTCTCTGTTTTAATAACGGTAGGGTTATCGTTGTACAATCGTTTTTTTGTATCTTCGCATATAAAGGATTATAAATTAAACAGAGATTCCTTAAGGACTCCGAAGGATAAAGACGAAGCGATAATGATGTTTATTACAAAAAATAGGTTAAAATAGTATGAAAAGAGCGTTTGGATTAGTTGAAATAATAATTGTTGTAGTATTGATGATAGTTTTGTATTTTACCTGTTTTGCCGGGGCTTCGAAAAACGGCAGACAAAATCCGTTTTCTGACGGGCAGGACGTGAAGTCACGTCAGGAGTTAGTTGATGAGAAAGTTCAGCAGATAGAAGATACTAAGGCGTTAAAACAGAAAATTGAGCAGAATTTACAAGAAGGGTACTAGATGAAACATTCAACTCTATTTGATATAATTTCACCGATAATGATCGGACCGTCGAGTTCTCATACGGCAGGTGCCGTGAGGTTAGGGCTTTTGGCAAGAAATATATATAAAAACACTCCTAAAAAAGTTATTTTCAAACTATATAATTCATACGCCCATACCGGCAAAGGTCATGGTACTGAAAAAGGCTTACTTTCTGGTGTTTTAGGTTTGGGCGTTGATGATAAAAGGATTAAGGATATTTTCAATTCTGATATTGCAAGCGTCCTTGAATACGAATTTGAATATGAGGATAATTTCAAACGACATCCTAATGCTGTGGATATGACATTTATTGGTGAAAATAATATGTTTATATCAGGTGATTCTATTGGGGCGGGAGAGATTGCAATAAGAAAAATTAACGAATTTAATGTAAAATTGACAGGCAAATACAATACGATTTTTATTGTATACAAGGATATGCCGGGAATGATATCACAAGTGTCTTCGTTGATGCAGTATCACAATATAAATATTGCGTCATTGTATTGTGACAGGAATGCTAAAGGTCAACAGGCGTCAATGATAGTAAGTCTTGATGGCAGTATAGACGATGAAATTTTCAAATCTATAGAAGAAATTCCGGGTGTATATTTTGTTAGTTATATTGAGAAGTTAGGGAATTAGTTATGGATAATATAAACACTTTTGAGCAATTACGAGAGGCATGTATATCGACGGGCAAGGCGATATATGAGGTTGCACAGGAGAATATGGCACATCAGGCAGAAATTTCTGTTGAGGAGGTTAGGGCATTTACAAACAGAAGTTTATTTGCAATGAAAGAGGCAATTCAATCAGGAATGTCGAGTCGAGAATTATCAATGAGTGAGATGTGCGGTCAGGATTGCTATAAGATGCAGCAGAGGTATCGTGTTGCGCGTTCTGTATTTGGTGGAACTTTTGAAAAAATAGTGGAATATGCATTGGCAACGAGTGAAGAAAATATAAGGATGGGAAAAATCGTAGCTTGCCCGACTGCTGGATCTTGCGGGATAGTTCCGTCGGCGTTGGTTGCCGTGAGTGAGGATTTAAACAAATCAGAAAGAGAGCAGATAGATGCATTGATTACTGCGGGAGAGGTCGGTCGTATAATTTCGGCGAAAGTTGCATTGGCGGGGGCTGTCGCGGGCTGTCAGGCGGAATGCGGTGCGGCTGCTGCAATGAGTGCTGCAGGAATTTGTCAAATGTTGGGTGGAAATGTCTTTCAGGTCTTAAACGCAATGGCATTGGCGATGAAAAACATTTTAGGTTTAACTTGTGACCCTGTTGCGGGTTTGGTTGAAGTTCCGTGCGTAAAGCGTAATCCGTTTATGGCTGTGCATTCTGTAACGGCTGCAGAGTTGGCTTTGGCAGGGGTTGAATCAAAAATTCCTCCGGATGAAGTAATAGATGCTATGGAGCAGGCGGGAGTGTTGATGTCGCCAATGTTAAAAGAAAGTTCGCTTGGCGGGTTGGCGACGACAAAGACGGGATTAGAGATACAGAAGAAAGTTTTTGGCTAGTTAGTAATAACTAGCTTTTTTTTTATTTCTTCCCTCTCCTAAGATAGGCGAGGGGGTAGGGGTGAGGTCTGGTCAATGATATTCAAATTTACTTCAACACATGTCATCCTGAAAAAACTGAAAATCAAGCGGCGAAGCTGCGTAGATTTTGTTTTGTTCAGGATCTTTTAACATAGCATAGTTACTCCAACTGCAAGATCCTGAAATAAATTCAGGATGACACACTTGATTTACCGTGGTTTCCCACCCATGTCCACCTGAAAATCCGAGCAGAATGCAAAAAGTCAAACACCCATGTCCACCTGAAAATCCGAGCAGAATGCAAAAAGTCAAACATCCATGTCCACCTGAAAATCCGAACAGAATATAAAAATCAAACAAATATGTCACCCTGAACTTGTTTCAGGGTCTTACCGTCGGTGTATTTTGTTAATTTATAAAGATCCTGAAATAAATTCAGGATGACATGTGTGTTCAACCTCCTCGTACTCCGTGCAAACATGCAACCCCCACAAAAACTCCCAACTTCACGCCATGCGTGTATTACCCCAATCAACCCAACCCTCAAACATTAACAATTGTAACAAAATTAATCCTTTCGAACTATAAACAATTGTATTTTAACAAAAACAATAGTATAATAGTAGTAGTTGGAATAATAT
>CAMGGL010000093.1 GCA_946055575.1 uncultured Candidatus Melainabacteria bacterium | reverse complement strand
CTACATTATCGGTGATGACCAATCAAAATTTGTACTTAATAACAAAATCAAAAACGCAAAAGTTCATTTGTTCGATACAAATTTAGTATTGTGTAATGACAGCAACCTCGACGGCAATGTATTAGGCTTACATTCAGGTACTTTGTCTATGGTTAATAACCAAGCAGGCGTAGCTGCGCTTGATACCTTAACAGTAACAGGCGACACAAATTTTGTTGCGGATGTTGACCTTGCAAATTCAACAATGGATAGGCTAACCGCAGCAACCTATGGCACTCATTCAGGTAACTTGAACGTCGTCGGGATGAACTTGTTATCAGATGCTCCTGAAAACCGCGAAATAACAGAAATCTATTTTGCAGAAACAGGTTTAAAAGATAACGTAACAAATAGTTTACCGTCAGGACAATGGAACTTACCTGAAAATAGCCACCAAACAACATTCTATACCCCAATTTATAAATACAACGCAGTATACGATAACCGTGAAGACGGCGGATACTTCTTGTTTACAAAAGGTGACAAAATTATCCAACCTGGTGGTGGAACAACCTCAACCGGCAACGCATCAGACGCGTTCAACCCTGCGGTTATGGCATCTCCTGTCGCAGCACAAGCAGGCGCAAGTGCAACCATGAACCAAACATTTAACTACGCTTTCCAAAACGCAGATAACTTCATGAATATTCCGTATCTTGAACGTGTTTCTATGAAGATGAAAAACCGCTACGCATTATCTCCAACAGGTGATGCAACAGATGTCGGAACATTCTCACCATTATTCACAAAACAAGATAGCTCAAGCGTTTGGGTAAAACCTTATGCAAGCTTTGAAAATATTCCACTCAAAAACGGCCCAAAAGTAAGTAATACAACTTACGGTACTTTGGTCGGTTTTGATTCCGCATTAACTCCAATGAAACGCGGCTGGGAACGTGTTTGGACAGGATACATCGGTTATAACGGCGCAAGCCAACGCTATAGCGGTGTTGATTCAACCCAAAACGGTGGATTACTCGGCGGAACATTGACACTATATAAAGGCAACTTCTTCAACGCAACAACAATCTCAGCAGGTGCAACCGTTGCCGAAAACACAAATATGTATGGTCATGAAAACTTTACAATGCTTTTAGCAGGTATCGGTAACAAAACAGGTTATAACTTCGAATTTAAAGAAGGCAAACTAATTTTGCAACCTAATATGTTACTATCATATACGTTTGTTAATACATTTGATTACACCAACGCAGCAGGGGTAAAAATCAAATCCGACCCGCTCAATGCAATTCAACTTGCACCAGGACTAAAAGTTATCGGCAACTTAAAAGGCGGTTGGCAACCTTACGCAAGCGTTAATATGGTTTGGAACTTACTTGATAAATCAGATGTAACGGCAAATAGTGTAAAACTTCCTGAAATGAGTATCAAACCTTACGTTCAGTATGGTGTTGGCGTACAAAAACGCTTTAAAGATAATTGTATGGCATTTGGTCAAGCAATGATACAAAACGGTGGAAGAAACGGCGTAAGCTTGACCGCAGGTTTCAGATGGTCACTTGGCAAAGAAACAAAACCGATAGAAAAAGTCCAAGCACCTCAATCAACTCAAAAGACTGCACAATCAACTTCAATTGAAAAACTAAAATTAACAACACAGGCTGACCTTGTACAACGCGCAAACGGTGGAGTATATTCAAGCGGCGAAAAGAAAATCGTAAAACAATTAACTCCAACTCAAAAAACCGCATTAACCAAAAACTCCCCAAACACAACAAGAACAACCATGATTGGTCAACTGAAAAGAATTTAATATCCAACGTAGAAGGGCGTATTTTGGCTGATTTTATACGCCCTTCTTTTCCTTATGCGTCAATTAGCATACTTGCGCCGATTACGCCTGCTGAATTCCCAAGTTGTGCGGGAACTATTTCAACCGCGCTGCCTGCCACAACCATAGCTCGTTCTTTTACGGTTTTTCTTATTGGTTCAAGTAACAAGTCTCCGGCTTCTGCAACTCCGCCACCAATAATGACTTTTTCAGGATTTAATAAGTTGATAACGCTAGTCAAGCCGATACCGATATATTCTCCGACAATTTCAAAAATCCTTTTTGCAACAGGATCTCCTTCTTCTGCGGCTTTTGCCACAATGTATGGGGTTATTTCATTGTCAACTCCCGCAAGCTCTCTGAATTTTGTTGATTTGCCGCCTTTTATGTACTCTTGTGCCATTGCAACAATTGACGGACCTGATGCAAAGGCTTCCAGACAGCCGGTATCTCCGCAGCCACAAATCGGACCGTCTTTCATTTGTAACTTGATATGGCCGATTTCGCCCGCAGCGTTAGATGCTCCGCGTACCAATTTGCCGTTAACAACTAAACCTGAACCAATGCCCGTTCCGACTGTGATACATACAAAATTCTCACAACCTTGACCTGCACCGAATTTCATCTCTCCAAGTGCTGCGCATCTTACGTCGTTGTCTATTCTTGTCGGAATGTGAAATTCGTCTTCTATCATTTGCGCAATCGGAACATTTACCCAACCCGGAATGTTTGGTGCAAGTTTTACAACTCCTGTTTTATAGTCAACTTGTCCCGGAAAATCGAAACCTATACCCTCGATTGATTTTGAATCGGTGTTTGTTTCTTTCATAAGGTCCTTAATTGCCTGTTTAATATTGTTAACCGTGTATTCGTAACCCATTTT
Source organism: uncultured Candidatus Melainabacteria bacterium (assembly GCA_946055575.1). Lineage (GTDB taxonomy): Bacteria > Cyanobacteriota > Vampirovibrionia > Gastranaerophilales > Gastranaerophilaceae > Zag111. Next base: position 5,225 of record CAMGGL010000093.1, on the reverse strand, counting down.
TGCGTATGTCGGAACACTATTTGAATATATTATTTTACCTTTTTCATCTACTAATGCAATTTTTACATTTGTTCCGCCAACATCTATACCGATTCTTTTCCCCATTTTATCCCCTTTCGTATTCTATCACTATATTTTAATGATAAAACAAATATTTATAAGTGAAAATTTGTAAAATTTGTTAATGTTTATTTTGCTCTTTGAAAAAATGCTGCCAAATCCTTATGCGGAATTGTTTTTGAGATGGGTCTTCCGTGTGGGCAGGTGTATGGCATTTTTGTAGTTCTCCAATTCTTTATAATCTCTTGCATTTGCCATATTGAAAGTTTTGTATTTGCTTTAACTGACGCTTTGCAAGATGTTGTGATTAGTATTTTTTCTTCCAAATTGTCAACGACATCACCTTCTATTGTCTGTAAAATATCTGTTAGGATTTCTTTAGGATTAACTTTTGCCAAAAGTTGCGGAATTTTTCTAAAAATAATTTCTCTGTCTGATATAAAATCTATCCCATATCCAAATCTTTCAAATTTTTCAATATTTTCTTTTATAAGTGCGGCTTCGGTTGCCGATATTTCGATTACGTCAGATACAAAAAGCATTTGTGAAATAACGTTTTTTTCTGATTTCAATTTTTCATAAATAAATCGTTCTTCTGCAATATGCTGATCTACAATTTCAAGCCCTTCTTCCGTGTCGATAAGTATATAAGTGTCGTGGTATTGACCTATAATATTATCTTGTTTTTCTTCTTGAAATTGCGTTTGTTGCGGTGAAAAAAATGTCTTTTGGAAACTCTGAGAGCTTGAGCTTTCCTGATGTGTACTCTTTTCAAAATTTTTCATTTCAACATCAGTTATATACATTGTATCTGTCGATTTATCGACATAGAAACCTTCCTGAGGGGTTGAAGTTTTCTGTAATGTTATATATGGTTTAGTTTCTTGAGTATCAATATTTTCCGTTTCGTTGTTTTGTTTAAAAATAGGTGTGTACGGTTTTTCGATATAATTAGACAAACCTGCTTCGACAGATGTGTATATAAAATTAAATATTTGATTAGGATTTTTGTATCTAACCTCTTTTTTTTGCGGATGAACATTTATATCAACATCGTGTGTCGGAATTTCCAAATTCAAAACGACAAAAGGGTATTTGTTGTTTGCCGTAAGATGTTTGTAAACCATATCTATAGCTTTTTGCATAACGGGACATTTTACACTTCTTGAATTGATGTATAAATGATAACTTTTTTTACTGGAACGTGTATAGTCAGGTGTACTTACAAATCCGGAAATCTTCAACCCAGATAATTCGTCGGTTTTTAATACTTCTTTTAAGTTTCCTGTTATATCAGATGAGTAAACCTCTTTTATCGTTTGAATTAAGTTGTTTTGTCCCGTTGTTTTTAGTACGGTTTTTCCGAATTTTTTCAATTCAACTGAAACTTCCGGATGAGAAAGTGCAATAGCTTGAACAATTTCTTGAATGTATGAAAATTCAGTATTGGCGCTTTTTAAAAATTTTAGTCTAACCGGAACGTTATAAAACAGGTCTTTTATTTCCATAATTGTACCAATTGCGCATCCTGTTTCAACTTGGCTCACTTCTGAGTTTTCGCATTTAACCTTTGTACCTGTTTCAAAATCTTTTGTTCTTGTAATACAGGTAAGTTTTGAAATTGAGATGATACTTGCCAGTGCTTCTCCTCGAAATCCTAAAGTGTGAATATCAAATAAATCCTCATCTTCTTGGAGTTTGCTGGTGGCGTGTTTTGAAAATGCAAGGAGAATATCGTCAGGATGAATTCCCGAGCCGTTATCCGCAACTCTGATATCTCTGCATTCGTTATTAATTTCAATGCTTATTTTTGATGCTCCGGCATCAATCGAGTTTTCGGTTAATTCCTTAACTACGGATGCAGGTCGTTCGATTACTTCACCTGCTGCAATTTGGTTTATAAGATGTTTTGATAATTGTTTAATTCGCCCCATGTTTTGCTCCCATTCCTAATTTATCGCAAAAACAAAATCATCTAAATGCTTGATTACAAATTTGAAACATTTTAATACGATATGAGAGTAGGTTAAAAGACTTGGACAAAAGTAATTAAAAGATTGTGGGGACATCTTGGTAAAGAATTCTAATTTAGCAAAATTACAACCAAAGAAAACGGCTGATTTACGTGTAGCGCAAAAGCCTGATATAAAAACTACCAAATATAGTGATATAAATTTGAAGAAATGGCGTGATTATGCACATATTTTAACCGGCACATTGTGGCAATTCCCGTCAAGGCTGAAGCAACACGGACATTCAAATGAATATCACGGAAATTACATTCCTCAGATTGCACAACAGATGTATGAGCGTTATACGAAAAAGAATGATGTTGTTTTGGATTTGTTCTTCGGATCAGGTACATCAGGTATAGAAGCGATTAATATGAACCGCCGTTGTATTGGTGTAGAGTTAAAAGATGAACTTGCCGAAAAAGTATCTGAAAAATTTGCTCCAAAACAACTTGTAACGGATGTTAATATAATTTGCGCGGATTCTACAAGCCAACTCGCGGTTGATAAGGTAAAAGCAAGGTTGGAAATTATGGGTGAAGAAAAAGCTCAGTTTTTGATGCTTCATCCGCCTTATGATGATATAATCAAGTTTTCTGACAAAAAAGAAGACCTTTCAAACTGTGCAACAACGGAAGAATTTTATGATATGTTTGAAAAAGTTGCAAAAAACGGTTATGACTTGTTGGAAAAAGGTCGTTTTGCTTGTTTGATAATAGGAGATAGCTATAAAAATTCTGAAGTTCAGCCTTTAGGTTTTGAATGTATGAATAGAATGAGAAAACTAGGCTTTGTATTAAAATCAACAATAGTAAAAGATATTCAAGGTAATGAAAGAGGTAAAGGCAGGACCGCAAATCTGTGGCGCTATCGAGCATTAGCGGGCGGGTTCAGTATATTTACACACGAATATATCTTTGTATTCCAAAAAGTTTAGTTATAAAAAAAGAACTATGATTGATAGTTCTTTTTTTTATTCTTATACCGCAAATCTGAAGTGGACGAGATCTCCGTCTTGAACGACGTAATCTTTTCCTTCAAGCCGAGTTACGCCCTTTTCTTTGCAAGCATTATATGAACCCAGTTTTGCAAATTCTTCATAAGGAGTAATTTCTGCTCTGATAAAGCCCTTCTCAAAGTCTGTGTGTATGACACCTGCTGCCTGTGGAGCTTTAGTGCCCGCCGTTATTGTCCATGCTCTGACTTCTTTTTCTCCTGCGGTGATGAATGTTCTTAGTTTTAACAGGCTGTATACGGATTTTATCATTCTGTTAATCCCGGAATCCTCAATACCAAGTTCTTTAAGGTATTCTTCAGCTTCTTCTTTACCCAAATCCGCAAGTTCTTCTTCTATTTTTGCGGTAATTACTACCATTTCAGCACCGTGCTCTTTTGCGTATTGTTCAACTTTTTTGGTATAATCGTTGCCGTCTTTTAAATCAAATTCTGATACATTCGCACAGTATATAACAGGTTTTGTTGATAGAAGATTGAGCATTTTTACTACAGGTTTTTCATCCTCGTCAAAGTGCTTATTTACATCAATAAAAGTGCAATCGGAGAGCAGTTCTGTTAGTTTTTTCAGTACCTTATCTTCTAATACTGCATCCTTATCTCCTGATTTAACGGTTTTGGCAATTCTTGCCTGACGTCTTTCTACTGATGCCATATCCGCAAGCGCAAGTTCAGTATTTATGGTTTCAATGTCGCTTATCGGATCAACTTTTCCCTCTACGTGAATAGTGTTTTCATCATCAAAACATCTTACCACTTGAATTATAGCGTCAACTTCACGTATATTTTGTAAAAACTGGTTGCCAAGCCCTTCGCCCTTGCTTGCTCCCTTTACTAATCCGGCAATATCGACAAATTCAATTGCTGTAGGGATTATAACATCTGTTTTGCAAAGTTTTGCAAGTATCGGCAGTCTTTCATCCGGTACATCAACTACACCTATATTAGGTTCAATTGTACAAAACGGATAGTTTGCGCTCTGAGCGTTTCTTGCATTGGTTAGTGCATTAAATAAAGTTGATTTTCCGACATTCGGAAGTCCTACAATTCCGGTTCTAAGCATTATTTATATTCCTTTTTTAGCTAATCTCTTAAATCATTTTACCCCAAAAACCTTTTAAAATACTTAATTGTAAATTTTAAAGTGTTGTTTGTAAAGTTATGTAACAAATATTTAAAAAGTATATACAAAATACGCAATTAATAGATACAAAAATACTTTATATAAATGTAAGGGAAAAATAATAAAAAACAAAAAGGGGAATAAAAATGAGAAACGAATATGAAATGGTAACAGTATCAAGCTACTTAGATGACTTAGAAGAAGTAAAATGCTTAAACTTGGAAGAAAAAGAAATTGCAAAACAGGTTGAAAAATATCTTTTAAACCAAAAAAGAAATGAAACAAACGCAAAAATTGTTGAAGCTCTATTAGCTTAATGTGGCGCTGTAATAATGGGAAGTGAGTTTGTGCAAAAAATGGAGTTATTAACAAAAGTTTAAAGCCTCGAAATCTTATTCGAGGCTTTTCGGATGCTTATTCTTATTTTTCTTTTGTTTTGTAAACAAATGTAAAAGTATATACTATTTCTATAAAAATTATGCAATTTTCTGTAAGAAAAATACTTTATATATATGTGAGGCTATGTTAAAGGAACTGAAAAATGGAATATAATGTTGAGAATTTAATAACAGTAAGTGATTACGCAAAAACATTGGTTAAATATAATCCGGCAGAAGAAAATTCTATGATTAGGGCAGATGACTATGCAGCTTCTTTAAAAGAAGAATATATTGCATACAAAGCTTCGTCTCTAATAACTATTAGCGATTATATTAACTCTTTATATAATGAAGAAGCTCAAGAAGAATTTGAAGCGCAAGAGATGGAAGCAAATTTAGAAGAATACCTGTCAATTATTACAGAAGAAGCTAAAAATGATGCGCATACTCTTGAAGAATTACTCGCAGAATAATTTTATTGTTTTCTTATATAAGGAAAAAGACCGGATTAGAAGCCGGTCTTTTCTTTATTTAAAGTTTTAATTAACTAATAAATGTAACAATATATTACAATTATATATTTAATACTTAAAATATAGCAATTTTTGAAACACAAAATACTTTATATATATGTAA
>CAMGGL010000092.1 GCA_946055575.1 uncultured Candidatus Melainabacteria bacterium | reverse complement strand
GCTACATCGAAATGATCCTTTTCATATTTCAAAAGAATTGCAGAAACGCTTGTTCTTTTATTTTTTGTCGCGAAATCAATAAATCTTGTAAGTGTTTTAAAATTCGGAATAAATTTTTCACATATAAAGCAGCTAAGTATTTCTTTGTCAGTTTTTGAGTTTGCAATTAAGCTTTCAATGAATTTTGCCTTTGAAACCTTTGACCAATCGCCTTTTTCTGCTAAAAGCTTTACACAAGAAACATTCTTTTTGTAATTAATAGCATCCAACAAATCTGTAAAAACCATAAAGCTTAAATGCTGTTTTTCAAAATCAGCAATAGCTTTTTCAAAGAAAACCAATTGTTTTTCTTGTGGCAATTTAGAAAGCATATTAAGAAATCTTGTTGTTTCGGACATTCGAGTTGCAACCTTAATGTCAGGAGTAAGCCAAGGTGCAGTTATAATAGCACCGACGCTTTCAAGATAATTTGCGATTTCTAATTCACCCATAAGGAGAGAATAGTAGTACATCATATTCTTTGTTTCATCGCTATAATAACCATTTTCATTTAAACATTTTATGTTATCAATTATAGTAGTTTCTTCTGCTTTTGAAATTAATCTCAAATCCTTTTTCGTAGGATATACCTTTGAAATTTTGCCAAATAAATATTGTTTATCCAAATCATCAACAATTGCCATTAGGGCAAAATCGGCTCTATACATAGTTCCACTTGGTGTGTATGTACAAGCATATCTGCTTGCATGCTTGTCATCATAATCAAATGAACATTTCGCGTCAATTAATGTTTGAACCATTTCAGTATCACAATGCCTACATGCAATACCTAATGCACGAGCAGAAAAATCAAATGGCGCAAATTGGTTAGCTAGCACCTTAACATTCTCAATATCGTTTTGAACAATAAATTTTTCCAAAAAGAGTGATGCATCATATGGCTTCAATTTCAAATTACTAATCGTATTTGTATTGCTTTCGCAACCAGTTGAAATATTGTTTTTTTCTAATTCCAATAAAGCTTTTTCATTATTTTTTGAATTCAATAATACATCCAATACAAACTTACTTTCATTGGAATTAGTTTTATGAAAAATCACCACAAACGAAGCTGCATTATTGCAATACGATTTTGTTGGATTATTTCTTATAATATCGGTTATTGATTTTGCTATATTGCCAACGCCAACTCTAAGTATTGCTTTTTTAAACGTATCTGCTGTCTTTTTACTGTTTTTTGAAAGAAACAGCTCTGCAAATTCATCAAGAGAAAGCATCCTTTCATTAAAACAATTAACAACAGTCTCGGCATCCATTTTTTTAAGCAATTCTATATTGTCGCTGATACCACTAATTGTTCTGCTATCAAAAGCTCTAGAGCCTATTATACAATTGGTATTTTGTATTGTTACTTTTTTTAGTTTATTACAACCACGAAATGCATGATCGCCTATACTGGTTACGCTATCTGGAATCGTTACATTTTTTAATCTTTTGCAACCTTCAAATGCACAATAGCCAATGCTGGTTACGCTATTCGGAATCGTTACATTTGTTAAGCCTGTGCAACCACTAAATGCATCTTCGCCTATGCTAGTTACACTGTCTGGAATAACTGTATTCTTGCATCCTGCAATCAAACTATTTGTTGATGTTTTAATAATTGCATTACAATTATGCCTGCTATCATAATTTGGATTACCTTCATTAACTTTGATACTTGTTAAGCCTGTGCAACCACGAAATGCCCAACTGTCAATGCTGGTTACGCTATCTGGAATTGTTACACTTGTTAAGCCTTTGCAACCACTAAATGCAGTATAGCATATGCTTTTTACGCTATCTGGTATTGTTACACTTGTTAAGCCTGTGCATCCTTCAAATGCATCATTTCCTATACTAGTTACGCTATCCGGAATTGTTACACTTGTTAAGCCTGTGCAATTATAAAATGCAAAATTGCCTATACTTGTTACGCTATCTGGTATTGTTATGCTTGTTAAGCCTTTGCAACCATAAAATGCACAATAGCCAATGCTGGTTACACTATCCGGAATTGTTACACTTGTTAAGCCTGTGCAACCATAAAATGCATCTTCGCCTATGCTGGTTACACTATCTGGAATTGTTACACTTGTTAAGCCTGTGCAATTATAAAATGCATAATTGCCTATGCTTTTTACGCTATTCGGTATTGTTACACTTGTTAAGCCTGTGCAACCATAAAATGCATCTTCGCCTATGCTAGTTACGCCTTCTGGGATAACTACATTTGTTTCGTTGCCTGTGTATTTTTTTAGCACACCGTTTCTAATTACAAAATCTTTAATATCGCTCATTTTACTTCTCCTTACTATTTCTACTTCTACGTTCAACAGCTCGTTTATAGTTAGTTGATTTTCTGCACAAAGCATTTGATAATTGTTTGCCTTGTATAGCTAAATCGTGCAATTCATCCGTTGTAAGCTTTTGCTTCATTAATGCGTGAATCATTCGATTGCGTTCTTCTTTAAATGCGAAAATTTCTTGAATTATGCCATCGGAAAAATATTTGTTAGGCAAGGATTTCTTTTGTTCTGCAATTTTTTCAATTTTCTTTAATTTCCTGTCGATAGATACAAACCTATCACTATTAATTTGATTATTTTCGTATCTAAGTATAGATTCAGCTCTATCCTCGATAATAGCAAATTCTATAAACAACGCCTCAAGATAAAACTCATTATTAATTGCACGATTCAATCTTTTGGACTGTTCTTTATAGTTTTCGTATTTTTGTAAGTTCTTTTCTTCCATAACTGTACCACTACTTTAATAGTTAATCATCGTCATCTTCAAAATCATTATCCGAATCGCCATTAATGTTTTCACCGAACACAACATTCGCTGTTACCAAATCATCAAACAATGTTTCTTTTCCATCATTATTCCAATCAAATCCAAACATAACAATTCTCCTTTAATTACACTTTATTTGATAACTATATTATATCATATATACTATATAAAATAAATAAGATTATTAAATCACAATCGTATTGTCCTATTATTAGGACAATAAAAAAGCAAGGACATACGCCCTTGCTTTTTATATTATAATCCTAATTGTCTGAAAATAATGTTCAAATCTTCTTCAGGAGTGTAAACTGGCTCTAGCTCATGATTATCGATAGCATCAAGCATTGTTTGCTCTTTCTCTTTTAATCGGTTATAGACATTGTTATCCATTGAGAATTCTTCGCCATCATAATTATCAAATACACTTTGCAAGAAATAGTATTGAGTATATTGATCGCTTGGTAAGCCCAAACGATGAATTCTATCCTTTGATTGAAGAAGGTGAACTAAATTATAGCTATACTCATAATAGATAGCATCATGACATACAGAGTGAAGAGATACTGATTCAGCAAGTGTATGTGGATTAGTTATAAGAACATCAAATTCACCATTTTTAAAGTTGTCAATTAGAGTAAGGCGTTCTTCTAATGGCACTTCTCCGTAAATACACTTTGCGTTAATACCGTTCACTTTTAAAAGTTCTTCAATGCTTCTAATTGAATCCTTAAACACACACCAAATAATAACCTTTTTATTTTCTTGAACTAACGATTTAGTTTGCTCAATACATCTTTGTTTTTTTGATGTAATTTTAATGCTTTCGACTAACTCTTTAACTTCATCCTCAGCATCAATAAATCCAATTTTATCAATGTCATCATTGATATCAAGCATGCTTCTAAATTCACTTAAATCAACAGATCTAAGTAGCATTCTTGGATTAGATTCAATTTGGAGAATTCTAATAAACAACGCTAATTTATTGTTTGCATATTTTTTACAAATAACATCGAACAGCTCTTGTTCTTCTTTTGTTGCACTAATCTTAACTATATCATCTTCGTTAGCATCAGGAACCTGTAATTCTCTTTTAGTAGTCCTACAGAAAAATGGCTGTATTTTATCGTTAATAAGTTCTATTTCGTCATAAGATGGATCTCTTAAGTAGTTAGTGTCAAAATTAAAAAATTCCTTATATTCATCATTATATAAGATATGAAGGAGATTGTATAAATCAATGTAGGCATTTGGAATAGGTGTACCTGTCATAGCAATAATATGCTTTGCATTACTTGATATTTTCAAAGCTGCATTTGCATATTGACCGTCAATTCTTTTAACCTTGTGCACCTCATCGAATACTAACAATGTCTTGTCGGAAACTATTTTGCTAATTTCTGCTTCAAATGTATGTAATGACTCATAATTAAAAAGATACAAATTAGTTCCTGCACTTTCAAATGCTAAACCGTATTTTCTTTCTTTTGCACTATGATATGAAGGATCTTGAATATTAAAGCAATGCAATTCCTCTTTACCATCGAAACAAATTTTAAACTCATCAATCCATGAACCAAATGCGTTTTTTGGTCCAATCATAACAATTTTATCAACTAACCCTTTTGATTTTAGATAACAATAAACTCCAAGGGCAGAAGATGTTTTACCGGAACCTGGAACAGAGAAATTACCAGATTTTGTCATAGCAGCCATAAAGAACGAATCCTGCATTTGTTTATCACGCAGGGTTCTACTCATACCAGCATCAACGATTTCTTTATATTTCAAGTATCTATCAGCCAAGTTTTCAGCATCAGTTTTTAATTCAATACCAAGCTTAGCTCTTTTTTGAATATGAAGATTTCTTTCTTCAATAAACTTATTAAGCCTTTGTGTTGATGAATAGTTTATGCCTAAAGAAGGTAGCTTAGCTTCAAGTTGTTCATTGATTTTAATGAAATCAACATAAACCAAACTATCTCGAAAATAAAACATACCTTTTTCTTCATCTATTTCCGAAATTTTCGATTTTAATCTTATCTTATAAAAAGTACTCTTAGTCAATTTTTCAATTACATCTTTTGACACAATAAGGACTAATTTTTCCTCATCATAATCTAAAAAAGCTGTATTATCATTCATATTAATTCTCCATTATTTAGCTAATATCTCCTTTAATTCTGCAAGCAAATCTTCTATATCACTTATTTGCTCTAAAATATCATTTTGTTGCTGAGATGATAGTTTTTTCAAAATATACTGATCTATTGTTTCAATAGAATCCTTTGCCTTTTGAAGAATTTGAACAGGCTTATCACGAGTAGCAGAAGCATTTGCTTTATTGCTAACCAAATCCATTGTCTTTCGTAGTTCACTTTTCGCTTCTTCGTTTTTTCTAACTTGATTAATAGTTTCTTTGTTAACCTCGCCAACCTCTGGCAAGCTGTCCAAAACATCTTCAACCACATCAAGCTCTTTTTCGATGAATTCTTCTAAGAAATTTGAAGCAGCAACCTTCTTGAGTTGACGAATGAAACGGGTCATATCGCCTTCAGGCTGTAGCAAGAAGTTAGTAAATACAGCATATTTAACTTCTTCCCTTTGGTCTTCGTCCTTGATTTTTTTAAGAATTGTTTGAAGCTCTTGCAATGGACCGGCAACATTTAAATCTCTCGCAATATAGAATTGACCTGGAGCATTAATTGCTTCAAGAAATTCTACTAATAGCATTGACTGTTGAACCATTTTTTGAACTTCAGCTTCTGACAATCCCGTGCTCATTGAATACTCTTTAACTGTAAGCAACTCATTTGCAACAATATCATTGTGAATACCAACTAATCTATCAATTGGATCATAATCAACTCTTGCTTCTTCACCAATCTGAATATGTAGCTCAAGCATTTTAATTTGCTTCGCATTATTATCAATATCTTGATCAAGAATTACAGTTTCAAAGTAATTAAACTTAGGATCATCCTTTGACAAATTACGAAGACAGGTGTATCTTCTGTTTCCATCAATAATTCTGCCATCAGTAAGAACAACACCGTTTTTCTGTTGACCAATTAATTTTATGTTCTTTTGGGTTTGATTCAGCTTGTCTTGATTACTCTCATAAATGAATTGATGGATAATGTCATTATAAGCAGCCTTGTTTGATTTATCAATAACATCAACTCCGTTGTCGCTCTTATATTGACTAATCCAAGTTGCTATTCTATCGTTCTGGTCATTATAGTAAAGATAATCAAGGCGTACTTGATATACAGGGTAAACCTTTGTAATACCATCAATTGTTAATTTTGTTGTCATCTCTGTTTTAATAACAACACCTTGTTCAATTCCTTCTTTTAGCAAATTCATATTATATCTCCTCATAAAACTCATCATAATCTGTATATATTTTTTCCATAGTATCGGAATAATACAAATTTGATTCTCTTGCCCATTCTGCCAACTTATATTTTTCGACTACAATTCCATATTCATACTTTAAGTAATCTATCATGTCATAAATGTCCATGTTTCCGTTTTTCAGAATTATAGTTTCAAGCATATTTCTAATATCAATATTATCATTTTCGTTAAAAATATATGTTGAACCAATACCGGCGTAAAACGACTTAACCTGAGATGAATACCTTAATACAGATTCATAAAAATAGTCATCAAATCCTAGTTCAAATAACTCATGACTAAAACCATGTTTTTTCAAACTATGAATTGTAAAATATCCACCATTTGCGAATTCTTTTGCTTTACTTGTAAAATCTAATAAAGCATTTCTGTCAACATTCAATTCTTCAAGTTTTTGAATATTAATATATTTTTTTGGTGAGAATTCTATGATGTTCTGTTTATCCTTGTTTTCCCATAACAAATTATAAAACACTTGATTGGAAAGCAACGATGATTCATTTGTCAAATCGATAATATCTTGACATAGCACTGTATTTTTTATTAGCTGTTCAAAAGAACCAAATCTATTTTTAAATACCAAATCAACAGAAATTTTATATCCAAGCTTTTTAAGATTATAATTGTTTATTTTATCCAAATCAGCATTTGGTAATCTTCTGATAAATTCATTTTTAATATAAGATAACAGCATTATATCTTTATCAAGAATATCAATAAGCACTATTCTTTCATCATTTGAAAGTTCATCATAATCAATACTATACATTCCCTTATCTAAGTACTCTGAAATGCATCCGAAATATATTGAGTCTGCTTTTTTCATGCCATATTTATATTCAAATAAAAGAGCTAAATCTGTTGCCTTAATAGGTGCATTTTCAATCAATAGATTTAACACCTGCATATTTCTATCAAAATTTCCAAATCCAATATTTGGCATTCTGTTAAAAGTCACATCATTGCGTCCTAATAGTTCACGATGCTTTGAAAGAAGATTATGGAGTTCATATTCATCTCTTAAATCATATTCTTCCATAACCTCAGGATAATGCCTAAAGAAATACCATGTGGATAATTCAACATCTTGATAGCTATTGAACTCTATCTTTGAAATCAAATTTTTAAAATCGACTTCGTCAATGGTATAATATCTCAATCTTTTTCCATATTTATTTAGTACGTCATTTTGCTTTGCTAATTTAGTTTCAAAATACCTTTCTGGATATCTAAATTCATCGCCTTCAAGATTATTTTCTTTTAAGAAAGCATCGTAATACTCAGCTACTTCTTGTTCTGTTGCACCATCAGCACATTTAGATTTAAGAATATGTCTTAATATAGCGTTTCTACTTTTTTCAACCTTTACTCCATTTACATCAAGATAATTTCTATATCTATATGCTTCAATGGATTTTTTCATTGAAATTGGCACATCTTCTTCAAGAATACCAAGATAGCTTTCTGCTCCTGATTTTTTTGTTCTCATCGAATAATACTCAAAAGAATATGAAGACATGCCTAAGGCGCCTATAACTTGCTCTTTATTTAGGGAATACTTCTCATAGAGCCAAATATATTTGTCTTCTCTTACAGATGGCATTTTTTTAATTGCTTTCGCAATAATCTGTCTAACTCTTTCTCTTGAAATGTTGCCGTTTTCAATTCCTATTTCTTCTAAAGTTTTACCACAT
>CAMGGL010000091.1 GCA_946055575.1 uncultured Candidatus Melainabacteria bacterium | reverse complement strand
TTCCTTACAACCCAATTGGAGGAATTTAATGCCTCTATAATTCTGTTTTGTAAAATGCCAGGGTATCTGCAAATTCCTGCGATTGCGTTTTTTCTGACGGTATCATTATCTTCTCCGATTTTGTTAAATAATACGTCAAAAGTTTCCTCTCTCGGAAATTCAGATATCGCAAGAGTTGCAGCTGCTGCAATATTTGTGTTGGTGGAGTTAACTTTTTCTGCGATGGCATTATAGGTCAGCGTTTCGTAATCAATAGAATTTGGATTGATTTTTACAGGTTTTGGCTTTGCGTGTCCCTTTTCTCCGCTTGGCAGAATGTATGAAAATCCTGCAAGGGTAATAGCGGTTTTTGCATCTTCAAGATTATCAAAAGATAAAACATCAGACCCCAAAGGATGTGGAATTTTTTGGACTACTGTTTTGTTTTTGTTTTTTAAAGAGATTGCGTTAACTAAAAATATAGGTTTCCCATTTTTTTCTTCTTGTTTTATTGCTATATATTGCATTTTTATATCCCTTCGTAAAATAAACTTTTATCCAGTTGTGCGAAAAACTCCTGATAAATCTCATGTTTAAAAACTTTTAATACCCTTGTTGGAGCAGCTTTCACATAAGAATATCCGTCAGCATTCAACAGAACTTTTTTTGAGAAAACTATTCTGACTTTTGTTTTATTCTGTCCGAACTGCTCAACATTTACATTTGTATCAATAACAACGGTTTTTTCGTGAATTTCATTGGATATTTTCATTGCAGGATCAACAATGTGGTACGCCGTTGAACCGTACGTTGAAATCGCATCAAGTGTACATATTGCAAGAACCAGAGATTGCCCTGCTAATCTTGCTTTGTTTATATACCGTTTTTTATAAGTCTTTCTTGCTCTGAGATAACCTAACTCCGGTTCAATTTCCTGCACAATGTATCCGCTGTCCTGCAAGGTATTTATTGCGGCTTTCATTACTTTTTGAGCATCCGGTGTTTCATAAAAATGAGTTTCTATTTCACGACGTTGCAGTTGAGTTAATGATTTAACTCTTTTTGCAAACGCTCCATTGGCAAATATTGTTGCCAATGTTATAGCTATAAATACTGTAAAAGTTTTTTTTATCATATTTTTTGTTTCTGTAAAAATATTGCTTTATCAACTTTTGCGAAAAAGTCCTGATAGTAGGTTTCGTCATTTACATCATCTATGAATTGAGCATTTCCGTATATATTTAGCAGTTTTCGTTTAAAATTAACTCTGACACGCATATTTTTACCATATTCAGTTACGTTGGCGGTTGTTTCGATTGTTGCAACTTTTATCCCATTTAGGTTTAACCTTGATTTTGATAGTCCGAATTCTTTTGAAATATCAATATTTTTATCTGAAGTGTCAAAATCCTTTACTCCATATATAAATCCTAAAAGCGGATTTGCATTATAGACAATAAAACCTTCGTCTTGTAATACGTTTAGCATTGCTTTCATCACAAGCGGTTTATCTGCGGTTTCGTAAGTTCGTGTTTGAAACTGACGTTTTTCAAGTTGTGTCATTGGTGTAATAACTTCGTCATCTTGCATTTTTTTTGCTGATACAGGTAGTGCAAGACACAATATAAACAATGCCGCTAAAAATTTTTTTATCATTTTAATCTCCTAAAATGCACTCATGTGGTAAGAAAATGATGCTACATTATGCTTATCATCAAATTTTAAAACAACAGTAAGAGTTTTTTGTACAGATTGGACTGTTCCTCCGTTTCTGTTGTAGCCTGCGTTTAGCAAACCCCCGCCGAAACCGCCTGAGCCGTAACCACCACCCAATCCGCCAATTCCGACACCAAAGCCTGAGCTTCCGTAGGAGGTTATTGATGAAACTTTATCATATATCCAAGTTTCACGGCCTTCTGCATCTAAGGTTACAATATTTGGAGAACCTAAAGCTGCAGCAACATCTGCTTGTGATGTCCCGATTTTAATATCACGCTGCACAGTACCCAAAGTCATTTGTTGTTCTTGTATAGGTGTTGTCATTGGAACTTGACATTTTTCAGGGTGTTTTCGGCATTTTCTGCTCAATTTTTGTGTGTCGTTTATTGCAAATGCAGGAGATGTAACACACAGTATCAACAATGAAATTAAAATCTTTTTCATAACATTTCCCTTCCTTTTGGTTTTAGATATAATTTATAATACTCTTTGTTTTAGATGATTTCAATATATTTGACATTATCTTTACAATCATTAAAATCATTTATATGAGAATATTGGGAATAGTTTTTTTATTTATCATATTGACTTTACCCGCAGAAGCGGAGGTTATTCAAGGCGGAGTTCGATATTCAATAAATTCAGCTCGAGAAGAACTTTTGAATACTCCCGAGATTTCTGTTCCTAACTCCTTGATGCAGTCAAATTTATTTGATATAAAGACTGAGATAAAAGACAGGTCGCTTGCTAAATTCTCAGATGGCAGTTACGCTGTTATTTATAAAGATAATCCAAAATTTGCTTGGTATTATTCTCAAAACGGAATATTAACTCATGTTCAAGTAAAAACTTCAGAAACATATCCTTATAAAAGTTATAAATATACTCCAGATAATCAGCTTGTGAATATGAGTTTGCGAGTTTCTAAAGAAGAAACTTTTATATATACGCCGTCCGGAAAATTTATTGCCCATTGGCTTTATCAAAATTGTTATGATGAAAACAATAACATAATTATGACAAGACAAATTTATGAATAAATCTTATCTAAGGCTTTCAGGAATTGCCATTGGAATCGGAGCTGTTGAAGTTTTTGCCGCAGGTTTAGGTACCGGAGCTGTTGTTGTTTTTGGTTTAACGGCATCAGATGAAGGTGCCTGTTCTTTTTGTTGAACAGGAGCTGCATTGTTTTCGATAGGAGCATCCTGCGTCGTTGGTGCTTCTTCTGTGTGGTTGACGACTTCACCGTCCTGATTTGGATTTTCATCGTCTCCGATTACTTTGGCATTACCAAACCTGCCGTTATAATTTTCCAGCTCAATTTCAGGATAATCAAAATCTTTGGCTCCCATATCTCTTGTTGCGGCTGTCATCACATCTTTCCAAATTTTTGCGGGAACAGTTCCTCCGTATAAGCCGTTAATCTTTTTGTTGTTGTCATCCCCGACCCAAACGCCTGCTACAACATCAGGTGTGTATCCGATAAAATACGCATCTTTATATTCATCGGTTGTTCCTGTTTTTCCTGCCGCAGGTTTTCCTATATTTGCCGCTGTACCAGTACCGGAAATTATTACTGTCTTCATCATTGCAGTCATTTCTGCAGCTGTTTTTAGGCTCAATTGATGAGAGGATTTTGTTTTTCCTGCTCTGTACAATACTCTGCCGCGAGAATCTTCAATTCTTTCGATAGCGTATGGTTGAACGATATATCCGCCGTTGGCAAAAGCTCCATAAGCTCTTACGAATTCAAA
Source organism: uncultured Candidatus Melainabacteria bacterium (assembly GCA_946055575.1). Classification (GTDB taxonomy): domain Bacteria; phylum Cyanobacteriota; class Vampirovibrionia; order Gastranaerophilales; family Gastranaerophilaceae; genus Zag111. Next base: position 4,557 of record CAMGGL010000091.1, on the reverse strand, counting down.
CATTTTCACCCCGTTTGAGCCCAATGAAATTGTATAATCATATTCAATAGGTGTTGTTATTCCCAAAACTCTCGCAAGTTGTATTACAGAACGAATACCTACTTCTTGTATAATTCTGGCGGCACAAACATTTGATGATATCATCAAAGCTTTATATACAGGAATTTTCCCTCTATATTTATGGCTTGAGTTGTGAGGTGACCAGTTTCCTATAGTAATAGGGCTGTCATCAACCAAGTCGTTCGGGCTTATTCCTTTTTCCATTGCTGCTGCATATACAATAGGTTTGAATGCAGAACCCGGAGCTCTGACAGATTGCGTAACTCTATCATATTGAGATTCTCCGTAATCTTTTCCTCCTGCATAAACCAGTATTCTTCCGTCTAAAGGATTAAATGCAAATACTGCAGCCTGTTGGGATTTATTTGTTAGTCCCCACGCTCTCATATTTCTCAAAATAGATTCGTTTGCAACTTCTTGAGCTTTTGAATCCAATGTCGTTATAACTTTGTAACCGCCGTGTATTATGTCAGTTTCATCAAATCCTAATTTCTGCATTTCCAGAACAACATAATCACTAAAGTACGGAGCTTTATTGGTTGTATAAATTTGAGGTACTGAACTCAATTTTACATCCGCTTTTATTGCCTTGTCGTATTCTTCTTGCGTAATGTATTTCATTGTTAACATACGTTTTAGAACCTGATTTCGACGTTTTATGGCTAACTCTTTGCTGTTATAAGGGTTGTATACCGATGGTGCCTGTGGTAATCCTGCGATTAATGCCAGTTCCGGTAGTGTTAATTGATTAAGTTTTTTATTGAAGTATATTTTTGAAGCAGCTGAAACCCCGTATGCTCCGGCTCCAAGATACACATTATTTAAATACATTTCAAGAATTTGGTCTTTTGAAATTGTTTTTTCAATTCTTGCTGCAACTTCGATTTCTTTGATTTTTCTGGTTAAAGTCCTTTCGTTAGATAGGAATAAAATTCTTGCTAATTGCTGGGTTATTGTACTCGCTCCCTGAACTGCATGACGGGCAATAACGTTTTGAATTGATGAACGTATTATCCCAAAAATGTCGTATCCGTTATGTTTGTAAAAGTTTTTATCTTCTGTAGCAATCAATGCTTCTTTCAGTTGTTCCGGTACATTTCCCAAGTCGACTTTATCATAGGTGTATGCCGTAAATGTTTTTATTACCTCTCCGTCTTGAGAGTAAAATTTAGTTACAATGTTAGGTTTGAAATCTTCAAGATTTTCAATCTTCGGTAATGATGATAAATATAGGTTAAATGATACAAAACCTGCCAAAAGTAGTGCAATTGTGGCAAGAATAAACATTTTTAAATTGGAAAAGAATTTGTTTCCTTTTTTCCTTGAAATGTTTTCTCTGGCAATATCTTTAGCCGCTCTTTGGCGTTTATATCTTTCATAAGAATTTGACATGTGTATACCTCTCCCTATAAACGATTATATTATACCATGAGAATTTAAATAGCAAACAATATAAAATAAATGGTTAAGAAGATTATAAATAACTTTACAAAGACTTTTAAATAAATCTTTTTCGGGTTATACTGGTATAGTCAATTGAATCGGAGATTTATGAATATGTACAATGTAGCGATAATCGGAGCAGGTCCGGCCGGGATATTTGCAGCTTTAGAAATTATGAAATTAAAACCTGAATGGAAGGTTGTTTTAATTGAAAAAGGACAGAGAATTGAAAAGAGGAAATGTCCTATAAGAGAGGGCTCTCCAAAATGTGTAAATTGTCGTCGTTGTGGTTTGCTTTGCGGTTGGGGCGGAGCAGGCGCTTTTTCTGATGGGAAATTGACACTTACTCCTGATGTTGGCGGTCATTTGGTTGATTACATGACAAGAAATCAGGCGGAAGATTTAATCAAGTATGCCGATGATTTGTATCTTGAATACGGTGCTACTGATGAAGTTTTTGGTACTGATAGAAAAGTATTTGAAGAAATCGAACATCAAGCTGTTTTGGCAGAATTAAAACTTGTTCATTCTCCTGTGAGACATTTAGGAACAGAAAGAAGTCTTGATGTTTTGAAAAATATGCAGGACTATCTTGATGAAAGAATTACTATTTTGAACAATGTATCAGCTCAATCTTTAATAGTTGAGTGTGAACAGGTTAAAGGTATTAAGCTTGATAACGGAGATATAATTTCTGCAGAATATACAATTATTGCTCCGGGCAGAGAGGGCGCGGATTGGTTAACTAATGAATTTGCTCAGCACAAAATAGGTATGGTAAACAATGCCGTCGATGTCGGGGTCAGAGTTGAGCTTCCGGCACCTGTGTTTGAGCCGCTTACTTCAAAATTGTATGAGTCTAAGTTGATTTATCATTCTCCAACTTTTGGTGATGAAGTAAGAACATTCTGCATGAACCCGAACGGTGAAGTTGTTCAGGAAAATTACAGCGGAATTGCAACTGTAAACGGTCACAGTTATGCAAATTATAAAACTCCGAATACAAATTTTGCGCTTTTGGTAAGTGAAAAATTCACGGAGCCGTTTAAAGAGCCTATTCAATACGGTCAACATATTGCAAGGCTTGCAAATATGCTTGGTGGCGGAATTCTAGTTCAGCGTTTCGGAGATTTGCTTGAAGGTAGACGTTCTACTCCGGAAAGAATTAAATCGAGCGTGATTACGCCGACTTTAACTTGTGCAACTCCGGGTGATTTGAGTTTGGTTATTCCATACCGCCAAATGACAAGTATTATTGAAATGCTTAAAGCATTAGATAAAATTGCTCCGGGAACGGCTTCAAGGTATACGCTTTTGTATGGTATTGAGGTTAAATTCTATTCTGCAAGAGTAAAATTGACTAATGAACTTGAAACCGAAGGGGTAAAAAATTTATTCACTATAGGTGACGGTGCGGGTGTAACAAGAGGTCTTCTACAGGCTTCAGCATCAGGTGTTCATGTTGCAAGAATAATTTGCGAAAGATAGGAATGTTAGGAAAACTTCTATTCAAAAAGAGAGTGGCTTTTACTTTAGCTGAGGTTTTGATAACGCTCGGTGTAATTGGTGTTGTCGCAGCAATATCTATGCCGGTATTGATGTCAACTTATCGAAAAAGACAGCTTGAAACTCAAATTAAGGCAGCTTATTCGACAATTCAACAAACTTTGAGGTTTGCTGAGGTTGACGGGGTGTCTTATGATATGGCAATTCGAGACGGTGATGATGCAAGCATGAAAGAATGGTTTGATACTTTTATGGCTCCGCATTTAAAAGTTGAGCAGGTTTGTTATAACAAACCCGGTTGTTGGCATAAAATGGGTATTGTTAAATCCATGACAGGAGCAGCTCCGCGATATGAAAACAATAACGGAATTGGCGGTAATATTATTACATTTAAAATTGCAAAAGGGGCGATGTTCAATGTCGACGGTAATACGGCTGCAGATATGGCATCTTTTGGAATAGATACGGATTCTGACGGTTTAACTTTTTATTTTGACGCAAACGGAGATACCCCGCCAAATCGTGTAGGCAAAGATATTTATATTATGGTTTGGTCATCTCAAGGGCTTGTTCCGGCAGGATATAGCAGATCTAAAGCTCAAGTAGAGGCAAACTGTTTAAATGGTGACGGGTACTTTTGTTTACAGTATGTCATTTCACACGGTTGGATAATAAATGATAACGTGTGGAAAAAGAAGGTCTAATCTTTTGAAGAATTGATATCACCCCTGTTTATACAATTTCCAAATTGGCAGTTTGCATCGTAGGGTTGATTACTTTCTTCCTGTATTGGCTCTCTGTGAATATTGTCAGGTGTAAATGATTGTCCTAATGGTGTTCGATTGTTCATTGAATTGTTGGGTTGAATTGTTTGTTGCAAGTTGTTGGGTATGATTTTATCTTGTAGTGTATTATTTATCCCTGAACCGATATCAGCTTTACACGCACCGGGTTTATCAATAGGGCATGCCGAAAGTGTTGTAGATATTCCTATAAGACTAAATACTCCCATAATCATTATTATTCTTTTTAACATTTTACAATCTCCTAAATTTGTCTATATGACCAATTTACGAGATTAAACTCAAAATTACATTGGAGTAAAGTATAATTTTTTTAGAAAAGTTTACGAATTATTTTTTTATCTTGTTTGTTTTTTACATCCTGCAAAACTTTTTCAAACGGAATAATCGGTTCCATTTTATATCCGCATTCATCAGATAAAGTTCCTCCCATTGAAAACAATTCTTCTTGCGGGTATCTTCTGCAAATTCCGGGTCTTAGAAAATGGATTTTGCATTTTCTGGTTTCGGTATCAAGGTTTGTACATTCAAAGATTAATCCCAAGTCGTCTTTGCCTATGATTTTTAAATCAGCATAAAATTTGTGTAAGTATTGTAATCTTTTAAATTCTTTTTCATCTGTCAGTACGTGTTTAAAATGTTTTACGTAAATATGTGTACAGCATTGTCCGCAACCTTTACACTTTCCGGTTCGGTAGTAGTATTTGTGAAGTACTTTTGATAAAAAGAATTTTTTTATTTTTTC